>JALHET010000381.1 GCA_022839525.1 Lentisphaerota bacterium | reverse complement strand
CACCGGCCAGCCGCCCCAGCGCCATTTGTTGCCGCGCATGTAGCGGGCCTTTTGAAGGCGGGTCAGCCAAGGGATGTCTTTGACGGCCAGAATGGTGTAGTGTTTGGCGATCTCGTCGAGCAGATACTGTCGGAAGCCGTGGCGGACGACATGGGCTCGCAACACGAAGAGATTGACTTCTCCCCGCAACTCGGTGGCGAGCGACAACGCATAGAACCGGCTTTTAAACTGGCGTTTAAAGTGGCTCTGCAGGTAGGTGACAAGCCGCGGGTGGTCGATGCCGTACCCTTGCGCAGACAATAGGCGGTGCATGTCGAGCAGCGACAGGTCGCACGGTCGTCCAAGGCGTTCGGCGGGCGGTTTCAGGAGCGCGTGCCACGTGGCGTTGCGTAAGGCGGCGGGGTCGAGCGCGTCCGCCCCGCTCTCTTCGGCCAGATGGTAGGCCACATGGAAGAGCAGTGCGTCGTAGAGGTCGCGGTCACACGGTACATCATGCGTGCCGTGGCGGCGGACACGGTTCTGAAGAACGGAGCGCCCGAGATTTTCCGGCAGGAACGCTTTTCCAAGATAGTCTGCGCCTTGTCCGGCTTCCACGCTGTAAATGTCGCAGGCACGGCCGAGCAGTCTGGGTGTCCAGCGGCAGTACGCCGCGACCGGTGTGACCGCCCGGGTTTCAATCAGGATACAGAAGTCCGAGTGCGGCCTGAAAGCGTGCGCGACCGCAGTTTCCCCAAAATCCCAGAGGACGGCGTAGTGGTAGTGTTGTTCATCCAGCCAAGCAAAGAACGACGGCACGTTTTTCAGAAACACTCTCATCGGGATCTCTCTGCGTTTTTTTGTGTTCGCGCGCTTAACGGTACACGTTGTCAGCCCATTCGTACGCTTCGGAGTAGGGTTCCCCGAGGAGCGTCTCGACCATGAACTTCAACGTGCGGCTGCCACTGAACAATTCGTGATAGCGCTTTCTGCCTGCTGCCGCGATTGCGCGGCGTTCCGCATCATTTGATTGGTAATGAAGGATTTTTTCCTTTAAATCATCTAGGTTGTGGAAAAAAACGGCCTCGCGGTCGGTGAAGAATTTTTGCATATTGCCCCGGTCGCTCAGAAACGTGAGTATCCCACTGCCCATCAGGTGGGCGATACGGTCGGAAGAGTAAAGCGGCCACCCTTCCTTACGGTTCAGGTTGAGAGCCATTTTGCTTTCGGCCAGGACGTTTTCGTAGTTGGCGCCCCAGACCGGCGGATGGTTGAACATGCCAAAGAGACCGAAACGGAGCTTGCCGGCCAGATCGCGTTCGAGCTGCCGCACAAAGTCATTGCGGTCGTCGTCCGCTATCTCCTTACCGGTGAAAAGCAGATCGTACGTAAAATCTGTCTTAAGCGAATTGTCCTCGACCTCCATTGAAGGATCCGAGGGGTTCGGCATGTAGGCCACCACGTTTTTCCCCGTGCAGAACTGCTTGAGCGCGTCCCCGCCGGTGGTCACGAAAATAGCGTCGGTCGAATACATACGCTCTTGTATTTGCTGTACATGCCAATCCATCCAGATGGGGTCGATGTTAAAATGCGCCATGCGGATTTTCGGCAAGGCCGCACGGATCTCTTCGAGTGCCCAGTTCCGGATATAGTCGCAGTGCGCGATGAAAAGAATGTCGGGCTTGAAGTTTTTGGCGGTCCGAATCAGTTTTTTGTTGGCCAGATAACCGCCTATTTTCCGGATACCGAGGGGGGCAAGGTAACGTGCGATGTCGCGGTCGCTGAATTCGGCCAGCCGGCAGTTGTTGCGGATGGCGCCGCAGACCAGCTTCCGTCCAGGGCCCATCTTCAGGTTGCCGTACTGGCGGAGCTGCATGTTGTCGACCATCAGGATGCGCATGGGTCCTCCTTTGTTGTTGCGGGAACGGGGCGCAGCCGGATGGCCGTGTCCCACCACATCAGTTTTTGGCGCCAAGCCTTGACGGGAGTGAAAGCCCTGTTGTCAACAGCCGGGCGGGTGAACGGGTTATGAAAGCCTTGAGCTGGCGCGCGGTCTTGCGGTCACGCCTGAGCGAGGGCGTGAGTCCGAGGCGTCGGCAGCCCTCGGCATAGAGAGCCGATAGACGCGCTTCGCGCTCGCACTTGGGCAGGTGCGAGACGATGTCCGCTTTGATCGTACTGTAAAGCAGGTACGAGAGCGGGACGCCGCCGATCAGATCGTATTCGAGGTCGAAAAAACGGTAGCGCCCTGCCGCATCGATCATACAGTTGCGCAGCACGGCGTCGAGCGCGTGAGCGGGCAACAGGTCGTTGCGGGTTTCCGGAAAAGCGGAGAGTAACACACGCAGGAAAACCTCCAGTTCTTCTCCGACGGCCTGCCAGTCGCCCTTCGCGATCCACTGTTGAAACCGGTCGGCGAGCAGTGTACCTTCTAGCAAAGGCTCGCGCGGCAAAACGCGCTGACGGAACTTTGTCGGCAAGAGGCGGCGGCAGCGTTTGTGGACAATCTTCTCGACGCAATACACGCCGTCATGCAGGGAGAACACGGTCTCCACCCGGTCACGTCTGGACGGATAGTAAATCCACGCGATCTCGCCGGTTCGTGCTTTTTCCAGCAGTTGCGCGTAGAGGTCGGAACTCTCGGGCACACGATAGGGTGCGAGATCGTCGAGCGGGATCGCCCGCGTGACCAAGGTTTTAGCCAACATAGGGAACCTGTCGACCAAGGTTTGGCTGACCACACGCAGAAGACGTCCCGCGTGATTGTGAAAGGCATAAAATACAGGGGTCATATCCCGATCTCTTTGACATCTCCTAAACACAGGTCGATCTTGAAAATACCGCCCAGCCGGATTTGGATGCGGAAGATGTTCGGCATGTCGATGCCGGTCAACAGGTGGAGTTTGAACCGGTTAAGGCCGATGTTTGCACTACATAGATGGGCGTACGATTTTTTAAGCTTGAGCACGCCTGGTTTTCCGGCGATGTTCAGGGTGTTGAACCCGACTTTATGGCTCAAGGGTTGACAATAAGAATATCCTTTGCTGTCCAGCCACTCTGCCAGCAATCCTTTCAGGTAAGTATCGCGGTTCTTTGCGAATTGATTTGCGTAATCGCTGATATCCAAAGCGGATGCGTTAGCGGCGAAGAACGTGTAATAGTCCGGCGAGACGGCGGTTTTGTGGATGAGCGCGTGATAGAGAAGCGAGAAGAAATGGTCTTCCTGGGAAGGGGCTCGGATGTTCCCATCTATTATGTGACCTCTTGTGATCATGTCTTTTGCAAAAGACGGGTCGTAGTAGCCGTCGCCCGGTTCGCGCAGGTCGAGTTTGACCACACGATCACCCACTTGGAGTAGGTGTCCGACAT
>JALHET010000047.1 GCA_022839525.1 Lentisphaerota bacterium | reverse complement strand
TAATGAGTTGTCCTCCTATGTTGTACATCGCTTGGTGCCCATGCCCGCCGGACGTCGGTTTTGAACGCATCTCGTACTTCGCGTCATGATGAAGGAAGGCGTCTTTCGTTCTCACGGTACCCATTCATTCCAAGAACAAAACACCCATTTGCCATTGTGCCAGAGAACGGGATAACCTGCCCATTCCGTGGTGTTGGTAGCCGGATGCGTCGAACTTGGAATATTCAACCACAGATTGGAGGCCGAAGGTCCCTCTGGGCTATAATAGAAACCCAGAACACTCGGAGTGTAAAAGGTCTGGTAGCATAACCCCGGAATGATTTGCGATGCAAGGCGAACGATCTCGTTTGACTCGGTGATGGTTTCGGAATACTTGTTTTTAAGCAGGATGTAGTTCGGCAAAGCGTTCGACGAGAGGGAAACAAAATTACTGGATGAAATGAACGCCACGAATTCATAGGCCGCAACCACAATGTTTGAATTTGCGGCGGCGAACGCGAAGGCGTTGGTGTAGGTGTCGCTGAGGTTTTTGGGGATATGCAGAGCTAAGCCTGATACGCTGTTCGTAACAAGGGTTCTAGGAAACCTGATGTCTTCTGGGTAATGCGGACTTTTGTCCGGATTATATAAATATCCAATCACTCCGGGCTCATAAAGGCCCAAATCCAATTCCGATGCCTTTCCCCACTCGCTCAAGTAACACACCCGCAAATCAGCCGCGATGGCCTCTTTTGCTGATTCGGAAAGATTGGTGTCCGCAAACGCGAGGCTGATCGCGTTTGAGTGTGCTCCGTAGTAAACGACATTGCTCTGCCCGTGACACTGATTGACCAGTAACAACGTGGACACGAAGAGGATGGAAGGACTAACTGTTTTTTTGGCTTTCATTACTGTTTTCCTGTTGGCAAGACGGGACGTTTTTTGATGTATTTGTCCGTGTTTAACCCCATGTAGATGCAGGGGCGTGTGAGATTGGTCGGGACTTTTTTATTATTGGGATGGACTGGGTTGCCGTCAAGTTGCAAGGCACGGATGAACGGATACACATCCTCATCTCTGTGCTTGGAAGCGCTCCAGGTACGCCAAGAGTCGTTTTCATCAAAGGGAGCCACCAAATCCGCCGTCCCTGCGGCGATGGGAGTTTCAATCAGCACGCCATTCGCATCGTACGTGGCCTGATGGCCGCGACCGCCCAAAACTGGGCCTGATCTCATTTCATATTTTGCATCGTGATGCAAATACGAGTTGATGGGATGCGGCTTTCCCCATCGTTTCGGTGCGGCAGGCTCCGGGTCGACGGGGCCGGTGACTTCCCCCGCGGCGTTCGTCGCAAGGGCGATGCGTGCGAACGGGCGCGGCAGGTTTGTCGTCCAACTGATGTCGTAGTTCCGGAGGTGCCATTCGGCGAACCTCTCATCAGTCCTGGGTGAATTGACGACCACCCAGAGCTTGTCGAAAATAAGGTCTGTTTCCGGATGGGGCGTATAGTGCAGCTTGACCAGCGAGATGGCAGTTCGCCGTCGCCGTTGACCTCCAGGTTGTCGGAGGTGAAGCTCACCTCGTCCTTGAGGGGAAGGTAGTTGGCGGGGGACACCAGGCCGAACAAATCGATCTTCCCGCCGGCGCTCCAGACCACGCCGAGGCAGTGCTCGGTGGTGTCCGCGTCTTCGTTGCCGGTCGTGATGGGGGGGAAAATGTTGCGGGTGTTGACGGCGGAGTGGCTGAAGCCGATGGTCCATCGCGGCCCGTCCTCGCAGGTGCAGCCGATCCCGCCGCAAGGGGTTGAGTCATCGTACCCCGGCTCGTGCCGGGGGGTCTGCTCCGCGCCGAAGACCCCGCCGACGGCCTCGCACAGCCTGACCGGGAAGATGACCCTGCCGTACAGAAACGGGTAGGCCACGTTCACCACGGACTGGGTCACCGTGCATTCCAGACAGGGGAACCGCGACCAGTAGACCGCCCGCGCGTCGGCCTTGGGCAGGATGGGGTCGCTGCCCCGCACGCCGGCCGTCGCCATGCTGACGGCGTCGCAGCCGATCATCGCGTAATCCGGCCAGCCGCACGGGGGGTCCGAGGCGCACAGGCAGTACCAGCCGTTTCCGCCGAGGAACACTGTGCCGTCCGTCATGCGGAGGGGCTGGAGCGTGACGGACGGGGGCGGCGAGGCCAGGGGGTGGGCCGCGCCGGGGGGCGGCGGCGTGAGCAGGAGGAGCCCGTCCACGCTGTCCGGGTCGCCGGGCGGGGGCGGCGGCGTCTGGCCGTCCGTGAAGACGACGGTGTTGGGGCGCGCCGGGAGGACCGACATTTCGCAGAGCCACGGCCCGCTGGCCGCGCCGGGAATCTCAGCGAGAGTGCCGGGCAGGGGGTCGAGCGTGAGCGTGACCGGCCCGCCGTAGGCCGCCCGGATGCGCACGCGGCCGGCCCCGGCCCGGACCGGGAAGCTGTTCGTCGTGAGCGCGTCGCCCACCGTGAGCCACGCGGGCCGGTCGGTGCGCGTCTCCAGCCAGAAGTCCGCGGCTCCCGACTCCTCCGAGTAGGGCGGCGTGTTGTGGACGAACCCCGCGTAGGCTCCGGCAAAACCCTCCGCGTCGGTGGCGGTCAGCCTCTGCCACGCCTGCGCGTCCCAGCCCAGCCACGCCAGCCACTGGTCGTGGCTGACCGTCGGCACGACCCGGTAAGCGGCGTCCAGCCCCGCGCCGCGCTTCTCGAGGTCCGACCAGCCGTCGCCCATGGTCGAGAGGGTGCGCGGGTCGGAGCCGAAGGCGAACTCCTCCAGGCCGGTCAGCCCGTCGCCGTCCCGGTCGAGGTGGGAGTCCGCGACGGCCGGGTCGCCGAACGTCCTCCGCTCCCATGCGTCGGGGATGCCGTCGCCGTCGGTGTCCGCCGCGGGCAGCCCCGCGTCCAGATACCACTGGGGGAGGGCGGCCTGCCCCGAGAAGGCCGCGGCCAGCAAACCGGCCGCTGCGCAACAGATTGGAAGAATGGTTTTCACGTCATCGCACTCATTTCAAGAAAAGCGCCGACCCCCACACAAGCCCGTAGCTGAGCCCCGCGTCGGTCGCGGCCCGGCGCTGCTCCGGCGAGGCGGGGTGCCGCGGGGCAAGGCCCCAGCGGATCGAGAGGTAGTTGGCCACGCCCGCGCGGACATCCGCGTCCGGCGGCGTGTTGAACCCCACGACTTCCGCGATCTCCCCCCGCCAGCCGCGATTCCAGGCGGGGCGCCCGGCCGTGCCGCCGAAAAACATTTCGGTGAGATCGGCCGGACTTTCGAAATCCACGGCGACAACCTGCCACTGCCGCGGGACGAATTGCCGGGTCAGCGACTGCTCCGCGGCGCCCGGCTCCGTCTGGCGGCCGCCGTCCGAAACGGGCCGCAGGCGCGCCGTTTCCGGCGCGTCCACGAGCGTGGCGAGGTCGGCGGCGTCCCCGCGCGTCACGAGCATGAGGGTCTGGACCGTGACCGCCGCCACATTGGGGAAGCAGACGGGGGAGACGGGGTTCGTCGCGTTGCCCGCGAACGAGAGCGCGCTGAGTTCGGGCGTGGCGGGCACGGCGGCGGGCAGGCTCCAGCCCGGCTCGCCGCTGAACGCGGCCGCGACTCGGGGGTCGGCGGCGGGTGTGGCCTGGAGCACGATGCGGGAGGGTCCGGACCGGACGCCGGACGGCCCGCCCCGCGTCGCGGGCAAGGATGGTTGCGTTGGGGACGAGGCGGGCTGCGTTTGTTGTTGCTGGGCGACCCCGCCGCCCGCCGGCTGTCCGGTGTCCGGTGATACGGCGGAGTTATTCACGTTGCCCGGCTTCTGGGCGATCACCGTGCAATACGCGCATAATACGGCCATGACGGCCTTCGCGGAAGGCGGCATGTCTGCCCAGCTCCGCCACACGTCGCGGAACCACCCGCGCTCCAAACCGAGGGCGGTGAACCAGAGCGTCCACAGGATGCCGACCGCGATCGCACAATAAAGGTATGAAGGGGTTAACATTGTCAGCTCGTGTCGGGGGGCTGAGGCTGTGAGGGGTTAAGGCTGTAGGGCGTTAATATACAACATTGCCCTGCCCGGCGCAATGGCAAGCACATAAAGGACTTCCCCTTCCCCCCGAAAAACTCTTCCGTTGCTCTCGCGCTTTGAACGCCGTTGCGCTATGATTCATCCCGGTTTTCCTTTCCGGATTGTGTTTTTTGATAGCCGCTCCCGATTTTTTGGGGGAAGTCCACCACAAACAACGGGCCTGCTGCTCTCAGCGTAGGGCTTCCAGCATGATCCCGTACGTGTATTCACGGTCCGGCATCAATTGGAACGCCTCCCAAGGCTTTGCTCCCCAACTGTTCTCGCCCGCCAACCCCATCTGGCCGTAATCCAGATTCACCACCCAGTTGCCGCACGGGTGCAACTCCCAAGGGTGTTTCCGTGTCTCGAGTTCGCGGATGGTGTAGGGTAAGATGCTGAAGTTGATCTTCGGATCCCCGGTCACTTTGATTCCCTTGCCCGCCGAATCGGTGAACTGTACCCAGAAGGTCTCTGTCCGGTTGCCGGTCTCTTGCGGTTCCACGTACGGGAAGAAGAAGTCGCCCGCAGGCAGCGTGTACTTGCCGAAGAAGGCGGCGGCCTTGCGGTCCGCGTAGTTCTCTTGCGGCCCGCGCCCGAGCCACGTCACATGGTCGTATCCGATCGGGATCTGCGCCGTCATCCCGAGGCGGGGTAACGAAGCCAGTTTGTTGCCTTTGGGTGTGACTTTAAACACCACGCGGATCTGTCCGCCGCTGGTGAAGGTATAGTCCAGTGTGCCGGCCGTTTCGCCCGCAGCCGGAAAGGAGAGCGTTACAAGGACATGCCAGTTCCCGTCCATCTCGCGCCGGACAATCACGTCGCGCACCTTGCGCTGTTCCGCCGCATGACGCCATACCGCATGACGCGCGGCCATCTGGTTACCGCGGTCGTTGTCGGTCGGGGCACGCCAGAAATTAGGCTCAAGAGGAGTGAGGAATTGCTCTTCGCCCGCCACCTTCCACGAGAGGATCGAGCCGGTCGCTTTGCTGATACGGACGACAAAATCCGCACCCGTTGCCGTCACCTCCGGCCCCGTCGTTTCAAGCTGCACCTCCCTGCGTCCCACGCCTCTGGTCATCAGCACGGGCTGGGGTTCCGCCGGAACCACTGTCTGATCCCGTGCGATCACCGTTCCCTTTTCTGCCCACGCGGTCTTGCGGGCTGTCGCGAAGGAAAAGTTCCACGTGCTGACCCGCGCGGCATAGGCGGGCCGGCGCACCATTGAAAGGGGCAGCGCGATATCTTTCTGCCCTTGCGGCGGCACATTCAAGCGCCCCAGCGAACCCTTGGCGATCACCTCGCCGTTCTCCTCATAGGTCCAGCCGCACTCGTAGTCGCTGAGCGGCGTGAAGAAAGCCCTGTTTTTAACCGTGAACAGGCCGCGCGTCACGTCGCGGGCTTCGACGGAGACGGTTTGATAGCAGTAGCCCGCTTCTGATAACTGCGGGGAGGGGCTGCGATCCGGCTGGATCAATCCGTTGTTGTTGAAATTGTCATCGTTCGGATAGTCGCCATAGTCGCCGCCGTAGGCCCAGAAACTCGTCGGGCCGCCGTGTCTCACGCGCTCGGACGGGATCGGTTTGCGAAGCCCCTGATCGACGAAATCCCAGATGAACCCGCCCTGCAAGTTCGGGTAGGTGTTGATCACGCGCCAGTAGTCGGCGAGGTTTCCGGAAGAGTTGCCCATGGCATGCGAATATTCGCACAGGATGAAGGGCATCGTCGTATCCGTGCGTTTGCCGTACGCCTCGACATCGCGCACGCGGGCATACATGGTGTCCACGAAATCTTTCGGGCCGTTACGCTGGTTCTGGACCATGCGCCCCGGATCACGCCCCTTGACCCACGCATAGGCCTGGCCGAAGAAATCCGAATCCACATTGTTCTCGTTGCCGAGCGACCAGATGATGATGGAGGGATGATTCTTGTCGCGCTCGACCATCCCGATCTCGCGGTCCAGCGCTGCGGCGCGGTAACCCGGATCGATCACCGGATTGCGAGGTGTTCCGGAAAGCCCGTGTGTCTCAAGGTTGGCCTCGTCGATCACATAGAGACCGTATTCGTCGCAGAGGTCATACCACCGCGGGTCATTCGGGTAGTGGCATGTGCGGACCGCGTTGATGTTGTTCCGCTTCATGATCGTGATGTCCTGGATCATGCGCTCCAGCGACACCGCATATCCGCGGTCGGGATCCATCTCATGGCGGTTCACTCCCTTGAACAGTATCGGCTGTCCGTTTACGAGAAGCTGGCTGTTCTTGGCTTCAATCTGACGGAACCCGACCTTCTGAGGGATCGTTTCGATGATCGTGCCGTGCGCGTCTTTCAGCGTCAGCACCAGCGTGTAAAGGGCGGGGTTTTCCGCAGACCACAAACAGGGGCTGTTCACCGGGAGGTCAAGCCGGACGGTGTTGCCGGTCGGTACCGCGCTGCCTTGGGTGATCGCCCTGTCCCAGAAACCGGTTTTAGAACGGTAGGGGTAGAGTTGAGCCTCAAGCGACACCCCTTGTGCCGCACCGTCGATTTGGGCCTCGACCGACAGGTTCCACACGCCTGTGTAGTTGCCGGGCGTCTGGGTGACCGTGCGCACAAAATAATCGCGCAGGTGGATGTTCGGTGCGGACCAGAGATACACGGGCCGGTATAAGCCGGAGAGTCTCCAGAAATCCTGATCCTCCATGTAAGAGCCGTCGCACAGGCGGTAGACCTCCACCGCCAAGAGGTTCTCGCCTTCTTTGAGAACGGGCGTGATCTCGAACTCCACACCTTGCCGGCCGTCTTCCGCATACCCGAGCCGCTCCCCGTTGAGCCACACGGACATCGCGGACGCGAACCCGTCGAACCGCAGATAGACGGTGCGGCCTTTCCACTTTTCCGGCACCGTAAACGTGCGCCGGTAGGAACTGACTGCGTTGCGCTCGTTGAACGTGGTGTAGCGCGGATCCGGATCGCCCAGCACAAAAGGCGGATCGACTTTGAAGTAGTAGCCACTGTTTTTGTAGAGCGGCGTGCCATAACCGCGCACTTCCACACAGTCGGGTACCGGGATCTCCCGCCAGTCGCGGTCTTGAAAATCGGGCTGATAAAAAGACTGCGGGCGCTGATCCGGATGCGGGACCCAGTGGAACTTCCACAGGCCGTCAAGCGAAAGAAAATAGGGCGAGTCTTCACGCGACATAGCTTTACGCGCCGCCTTGACGGAATCGAAAACCATCAGGGTTGCGGTGGACTTCTCTGCGCCTATGCGGAAAACGCGCGGGTTCTCCCATTCGGGCCGGCTTTCGAAAACCGCAGGGTTGTAGGTTGCGCAGGGCTTCATCCAGCCGTCCAGCGTGAACACGGTCTCGACCCAGTTGGCGCGGGTGCCGCGGACGCCTTCGGTTACCAGCCGCACCAGTCCCGCGCCGGCGAAACTCACATCGAACGCTTTCGCCGGATCGCCGGTCTTCATCACGCCGCTGCGCCACAGTGCCTTATCGTCCCCATAAATCACGCACTCCGCGCTGCCGTCTGTGCTGTCGTCGATGCCCACCTTGCCCGCAAAGCGCGTGGCCGCACCTTTAAGGACGCAGAGCTCCGAGGATGTCCACAGGCCGAGCCCCTCCGCATAGGTGACCCCCGCAACCGCGAACGGGCCTTTCGAGGAAACCGATCCGGCCGGCGAGACGAACGACGTGTCCAGCGAGGAACCCCAGACCTTCTCCCAGTTGAGCGCGGGAACCGCCTGCGGTTTGGCCTCCCCACCGGTGATGAAACGGGCGTTGAGCCAATCGGCATGGTCACCGGCTGTCCCGTCCTGCCAGGGGTCCACGCGCAAGAGCAGGGTTTTGAACGCGGAGACCTCCACGTTTACAGGCACGGGCTTCGCGCCGCGTTTCATGGGGCCGCTCTGCCACAGCAGGCGGCCGTCGCCGATCACTTGAAAGACCAGACAGTTGTGCGGCTGGTCACTGGTGTCGTCTACCGCCACATCCGCGAGGAACCGCTGGGCGCCGCGCAATTCAATGTAGAGTTCCGACGGCGAACATGTGGCCATGCCGTTGGTATAGGTTTGGCCAGCCACTTTCATCCGGTGCCCCAGCAGGTTAAAATCCCGCGCCGCCTCTTTCCAGCCCTGCCGGGTTTTCGAAATGTCGAGATCGGTCAGGTAAACGTCGTTCGCACACGCACCGGCAACGGCCAATAACCAGACCCAGGCTCCCGCAGCCATTCTTTTTTTCATCACCGAGTTCCCCCTTTTTTAAAACCAGACCGCTCTTTCAGGAAGACCCGGAGGCCGCCCCGAAAGTTTGAACGCCATCCCAATCCGTTAGGTCTTCCCCTGTATGAACCCATGCATGAGGATCATCGTCACGTTGTCCTGCATCGGCACCTGTCCCGTACGGGAGCCTGCCAACAAACGGAAACGCGCCTCGGCTGCTTTGAGCTCGCCTTGCAGCTGCGTCAGACAGCGTACGCATGCTTCGGCCTCGACGGGCAGCTCGACGGATCCGCGGATTTCATGACTGGCCAGTTCCGCAACCAACGCGGCCTGTGAGTTTGATGTCTGGCCAAAGGCGGTTACAGAGTTCCTGAAAATGCTCCTTGGTGTTTTTACGCCGCGCCGCCAGATTCAGCGTGGCAAGATGCGCCGCGAAAAGAGCGCCGCACCACGATTTGACGTTGCCGCAGAACTCGAGTTCGTGCATGCGTATCTGGCCTGCGTCTGTCATACGTAACGGTACTTTAGAACAACCCGTCCCTTGCGGCAAGGGTCCTTTTCTGAACGCCGGAGTAATTGGCAGGGACGCATCGCGCCAGATTGAGCGTCGAACGTCGGGAGCTCGGTGTTCGGTGTTCGGCATTTTTTCCCGGCCCCGTTCATCTTAGCGCGGGTGGCGGCCGCGCTTGGTTTTCTGCCCGCCGCTGGGAACCGGCCTTTTTTTGGGGGTGCCGCCCGGCTTCGGTTTGCTCCCGTTCCGTCCGGAAGGCTGTCCGCCGCTTTCAAACCGTTTTTTCCGTTGCAACGGGGCTCTGCTCCCGGGCTCGGGCTTCGGCCGCCTGGCCTCAGGCCGTTGTCCCTTGCCCCCGGTTCCCGGCTCAACGGCTGTGGCTGTCGTGTCGGCCAGCAGGAAGTCCGCGCGGCGCTGGTTGAAGTCCACGGTTGCCACCTGCACCCGCAGAACCGTGCCGACGCGGTAAATCACCGAGCCCGCGCTCAGCGATTCGTTGGATGGATTGAAGCGCACGAACTGTTTGGAGAGGTTCGAGATGTGGATCATGCCGCCCATCGCCAGATCGGGGATGTCGATGAACACCCCGTAGTTTGTGCATTTCGCCACCACGGCCCGGTATTCGATCGGTTTCTTCTCGTCGAGCTGCTGCTGGAGGAAACGGAATTTTTTGATTTCGATCAGTTGCCGCGAGGCATCGTCCGCCACCTGTTCACGCTCGGTCGCCAGAAACGCTGTCTGCACCAGATAATTCTGAGGCATCTTCCCGCCCTTGCCGTCGAGGTAGTCTGCGAGCTGGCGGTGCAGCACTAAATCGGGGTAACGCCGGATCGGCGAGGTGAAGTGCGCGTAGTAATCTTTGGCTAGGCCGAAGTGGCCGATCTTCTCAGCCGAATAGAGCGCGCGCTTCATGCTGCGCAGAACCATCGTATGCGCGTGGTAGCGCAGCGGGTGATCCTGCGTGTCTTTCAGGAACTTCGCCAGCATCTTCGGGGCGGAGAGATTGCCCGGGCGGAAACCCAGCATCGCCAGATTGGCCTGTAGCTCGTCGAGCTTCTCCTCGTCCGGCGGCTCGTGCAGGCGAGCCAGAATCTTAATGCCGCGCGTCCACAGCTCCGTCGCCACCGCCTCGTTGGCCGCCACCATGCACTCCTCGATGAGCTGATGCGACTCGTCGTACGGGCGCACCAGCATGCCGGTCATGCGTGCCTGCTCGTCCAGCACCACCTCGACTTCCGGCACGTCCAAGTCCAATGCCGCCATGGAGAAACGCCGCGCACGCATCTGCGACGCCAGCCGCCATGTCTCCTTCAGCACCTTGCGGGCTTCGGACGGCACGGCGGCCAGCCCCTCCGGCACCTTGTCCGAAATGATGGCCATGGCCTGCTCATAGTTCAGCCGCAGTTTCGAGCGGATCCGCGTTTTCGCGAAACGCCGGGCGATCATGCGCCCCGACGCATCGAAGGTCATGAATGCCGAGAAGGTCAAACGGTCTTCGTCCGGCCGCAGGCTGCACACGCCGTTGGAGAGCTGTTCCGGCAGCATCGGGATCACCTTGTCCACCAGATACACGCTCGTGCCGCGCTGCCGCGCCTCCTGGTCCAGCGGCGAACCGGGGCGCACGAAATGGCTCACGTCCGCAATGTGCACGCCCAGCAAGCGGTTGCCGTGCGCATCGGTCTCAAACGAGATCGCGTCGTCGAAATCGCGCGCCGTGGCCGGATCGACCGTGATGACATACGTGCTGCGGATGTCTTCGCGGTTGCCGGGACGGGTCACGCGCCGCGCAACTTTCTCCGCCTCATCGATCACCGCGGCGGGGAACGCTTCGGGCAGGTCGAACTGCTTCATCACCACCAGCGTGTCCAGCGAGGGCTGGTCGGCCGGGCCGATCACGTCGACGATCTCGCCTTCGGGCGCGACGTAGCGGTTTTTCCACCCCGTGAACCGCATCACCACGCGGTCGCCGGGCTTGGCGTTGTTTGCGGACGGCACATAGAAATCTTTGCGGTAAACCGGGTTCAGCGGCACCACATGCAGGAACGTGCCTGTGGTCATGAGGGTTCCCACGATGTCGCGGGGCGACCGCTCGACGATCTTGATGACCTTGCCTTTGGACTCACCCCCGCTCCGGTAAAGGCGGATCGTCACAATGTCGTACGGCAGCGCTGTGCCGAGGTCATCGGCCTCCACCCAAATGGTTTTGCCGGTCTCGCGCTCGGTCACGTTGCCCGCGCCGTTGCGCACCATGCGCAACGGCCCGGTCACGAGGTCGGCCTGTTTGCCGAGCATATAGGCGTTTCCCTTGCGGATCTGGACGATCTCGCCGTTGCGCACCATCAGTTGCAACAGGTCGTGCAGCCGTTTGATCTGTTTACCCCGGAACCCCAGCGTGCGGCTGATATCCTTTGCTGTCCATGCGTATTCCGGCTCAGATTCAAACAGGTATTGAATCGCGATTTTTTCTTTATTATTTTCTTTCATGGGTGCGGTATTTTACCGCACCAGCCCCGGGAAAGTCTTTAACAAAAGCATCGCGCCCCCTCTCCCGGGGGCGTGCCGCCGTTTCACGGACTATGTCCGATTGCCCGTTATTGCAGCAACAAGGCCGTTCCTTTTCCCTTGAAGGTCATCCGGATGAGGGTCTCGTCAAGCTCCAACGTGACCACATACCGATCACAGATATCGCCGATTACCTTCCACCCCGCGAGGTTTTCTGGATGCCCAACAGACTCAAAAGTGAAAAGCGTGAAGGTCTTGCCGTTCAAGTCCTGCGCGTCACACTGGAGGTGAAGGGTTCCGCCGCCGCCAAACGTGAGACGGCCTGCCACATCAACTCGGTCAGACGTTTCGCCGTCGCAATCCACCGTCATTGCCGCGCCGTCCGGCAACGTCAACCCGCCATTGACGGCGAGCGTGCCAATCATACCCGCCCCATCCCCGGCCGACACGGCGGCGGCCTGAATGCCTGCGGAAGAGATTGCTCCCGTGCCTTCCAGAGCGCCGACCTCCAGCAAGTCGTACGGGCACACAAGCGAGCCCCCGTGCGCCACGCGCAGTGTTCCGAGCGAGCGCGGCGGATAAACCCCCTTCCATTTGGCCAGCAGGGAGTCGGTCACGGCCTGCCGCACCAAGGCAGGCAGCGTGTAGTCGTACACCAGAACCTCGGCCAGCCGTTGTCCGCCAGACCGGTTCGTCCGGTCGTGCGCGAAAGTGGAAGCCGTCACTGCCCCCGTGGAGACCAGCGAGATGACATGGAACCCTGGGGGCAGGACAAAGGATGGGGTGACCGTGTCCCGGTCGACCATCAGCAGGCCGCTTGTCAGGGCCGGAGCGGCATACCTTGTGT
>JALHET010000380.1 GCA_022839525.1 Lentisphaerota bacterium | reverse complement strand
CGACAAGCCGGTCACCCTCATGGACATGGCCGTGATCGGCGCCAAGGAGCTGAAAAGACGCGGACTCCTTGACGATATAGAAGAATCTGCGGAAATCAACGCCTGCTCGATTTTTATCGACGTCAAGATTACAGACGACGACGGAAACACGACCCATACTGAACCCTGGCTTTTGATGTTCAAAAACGAGACACATAATCATCCAACAGAAATCGAACCGTTCGGGGGAGCAGCAACCTGCATCGGAGGAGCAATCCGCGACCCGCTTTCTGGCCGGGCATGGGTTTACCAAGCTCTCCGCGTTACCGGGGCAGGAGATCCGACCGTGCCCATTTCCGAAACGATTCCGGGCAAGCTCCCGCAGATCAAGCTGACCCGAGAAGCGGCAGCCGGTTTTTCTGCATACGGCAACCAGATAGGGCTTACCACCGGGCAGGTCGTTGAATACTACCATCCCGGCTTTCTGGCCAAGCGCATGGAACTCGGGGCTGTTATTGCCGCAACCCCGGTGTCATCCGTTGTACGCGAAGAACCTGAAGCCGGAGATGTAATCATCATGGTCGGCGGCGGAACCGGACGCGACGGCATCGGCGGAGCGACCGGCTCGTCCAAAGCGCATACGGCCGAATCCGTTTCGACAGCGGGAGCCGAAGTGCAAAAAGGAAACGCCGTCGAAGAACGCAAGATCCAGAGGCTTTTCCGCAATCCGCAGACCACTCGCCTCGTCAGACGATGCAACGACTTCGGCGCTGGCGGCGTCGCTGTCGCAGTTGGAGAGCTCGCCCCCGGACTCGACATCAATCTCGACGCAGTCCCCAAAAAATATGAAGGACTGAACGGTACCGAACTTGCTATTTCCGAATCGCAGGAACGCATGGCAGTCGTCGTACGCGCAAAGGACGCCCCGGCTTTCATCGCCGCGGCCAATGCGGAAAACCTGAATGCTGCGATTATTGCCTCCGTCACGGCCGAACCACGGCTTGTCATGCGCTGGCAGGGAAAAACCATTGTCGACATCGACCGGTCCTTCCTCGATACCGCCGGTGCAAGCCGTTCGGCCCATGCGCGCATCGGGCAACCTTCAGGGACATGGGCCTGGCTCCCCGAAAAGGCGGCCACAGCCCTCTGTGCTGACACCGAAACCGCTTGGCACGCCATCCTCTCCGATCTTTCCTGCGCGTCCCAGCGCGGACTCATCGAACGGTTCGACGGCTCGATCGGCTCCTCCTCGGTCCTGTTCCCCCTGGGCGGTGCATACCAGTCCACCCCCGAATGCGGGATGGCAGCACGTATCCCCGTCGGTCCCGGAAAGGAAACCCCGACCGTCAGTCTTATGACCATGGGCTACGACCCGAAAGCCGCAACCTGGAGCCCGTTTCACGGGGCACAGTATGCAATTCTCGAATCGCTGGCAAAAATTCTCGCGCTCGGCGGAGACCCCCGCACCGCGCGGCTTACCTTCCAGGAATATTTTGAACGGACCTCAAGCCCCGAAGCCTGGGGAAAACCGGCAGCAGCAGTCCTCGGAGCGCTCGAAGCGCAGCTCGAGATGGGGACGGCCGCAATAGGCGGTAAGGACAGCATGTCCGGCACCTTCCACGAGCTCACCGTTCCGCCCACCCTCGTTTCTTTCGCCGTCGCGGTTACGGACGAACAGCACGTCCGGGGAGGCTCGCTCACCGCAGCCGGAAAGCACGTCGTTCTGGTACGCGCCCCCTGGCTTCGGGACGGAACTCCCGACTGGACAGCCTTCAAGAACAATATCGATCAGGTGCTCCCGCTTTCAAAGGCTATCAGCGCAGCCTATCCTGTCGGTCCGGGCGGCATAGCCGCAGCACTGTCGAAGATGGCGTTCGGAAACCGAATCGGTGTCAACATCCTTCCGGAAGCGCTCGACCGGATCGAACTGTCAGCACCGCTGCCGGTACCAGAGAACACGCCCGCTGCCCGGGCTGTCCTTTTCGCGCCGCTCTACGGTTCGCTGATTCTCGAGCTGGATGCCGATAACGCTGCCCGGTTG
>JALHET010000379.1 GCA_022839525.1 Lentisphaerota bacterium | reverse complement strand
ACAGACGGCACCGGTGAGATCATCGCCTGGGGCACCACGCTCATCACCATCCCACCCGGCGGAGAGGCGTACCCGACCGCCGGCAACCCGGGCGACCCGATCGCCCCCTTCCTCCGGACCGAAGAGTCCGCGATCAGCGACAAGGAGAATCCCGAATGAAAACCATATTTCTTTCAAGCGGACAGGGCAGTTTCGTTCCCGGCATGGGCAAATCCGAGTACGACCGGATTCCGGCATTCCGCGCCGCAATCGACGAGATCAGCGCTTCATCCGGGGAGGATATCCCCTCCCTGTGCTGGGGCTCCGGCCGGGTCAAGGTGAAGAACGACCCCTACCTTTCGCATGTCAGCCTGTGGGCGTCGAACTACGCGATGACGCGCTCCCTCGAGGCGGCAGGCAGTACCCCCGACCTGCTCATGGGACACAGCCTTGCGTGCCGGCTCATCGCCCGCCGCGGCAAGCTGTTCGCGGAAAACAGGGAGCGGTCCGCGAGCGACCTCGTCGCGGTCATCGGCGAACGGGAGTCCCTGAAGGCCTTTACCGCGGACATCGTTTCAGTCCCCGGCGTGTATCCGGCAAACTTCAATACGCCCATGCAGGTTGTTTTCGCGATCGCGAACCGGGACGCCGAGCTGTTTTCCGGCCGGGCGCGGGAAGCGGGGCTTCGCTCCGTGCCCCTCAAGGTCGGAAACGGCTGCCATTCGCCCCACGTTTCGGAAATCCACCTGCCTCTCGCGGAATTCGTCGACTCCCTCGAAATCGCGGATCCCGCAGTGCCCGTCTTTTCCTGCGTGACCTCCGCCGTCGTCGATACGGCGTCGCAGGTGAAGGACATCCTCAAGCGGCATGTGCTGTGCCCGGTCCACTGGTGGGAAACCCTCGACGCCCTCGCGGCGAATTCGGGCGGCGATTTCCGCCTCATCGACCTGAGTTTCTCGAATGCGGTCAAGGGCCTCGTCCTCGGTTGGCGCGCCGACGCGCCGCTTTCCCAGGCAGAAGCGCTCCTCAAGGAAACGCGGAATGAGTGCTGAGCGGAAGAATCTTTTCGTCGGCCTCGCGAAGCGGAGCACCGGCGAGGCCACCTACATGGTCAGGCAGCTTGCGGCCCTCCCGCCGGACTTTCGGGTGTCGCTCCTGGTAAACCGCGCCCTTGCGGGGGTCGTTGGCGGCTACGGCGGCGACAAGGCGTTTCACGAGCTGACGGGCATGCCGTTCGGCGAGATTCTCCGCTCCCTGGAGAGCGTTTTCCGCGATTGCGCGAATGTTACCCTGATCGATCTGAACTGTTTCTTTCTCGAGTGCAATATCAGGCCGGAGCAGAGGCGCGAACTGTTCGCCCTCCTCGAACGTACGCACAGCGGGGGAGTGACGGTGTCTGTCGTCGATTATTTCGGTTCATGTACCCTGACTGAAGCCGAGCATGCGTCAAGGCTCTCCGCCGCGCAGGCGCGGCTGGAGCGGAAGATCCGGGGAATTCCGACGACGAGCAGGCTCGGCTATTATCTGCGGAAGTTCATCCCCGAGCGGATGGAGATGCAGCTGATACCGCCCTTCGCGGGACCGGTCATCCTCCGGCCCGTGCCGATCAACCGGGGCCAAGCCGCGACGGACCGGGAGCTCGGTTACCTGAATCTCCTCGACGTCGTTCCGCGCGCGCGCGAACGGAAACACCGGCGGACGGTTTTTTTCGGCCTGAGCCGCTTTTTCGAGTATACCGTGGAGCACCCGATCATCAGCAATCTCTGCGCGGGAATTTTTCTCGAGCTGAAGAAAGTGCTCGACATCGACCGGATCGTGTGCATCGATCCGTTTTCCTGCGTGTCCGGCATTGAATTGCCGGACGGGCTCGAGCTCGAGACTCATGCCTGGCTAGAAAGCGGGGAACTCGACCGCATCCTGGACGAGTCCCTGTTCGCCGGCCTCTTTGTGCCCTACGGCACGGTGGGCACGATCGCGTTGAACCGCGGCGTCCCCTTCGTCTCCTTCGGGGCGAGCGAGTCGAGCATGACGAGCGACGCGTTCCGCGCCCTGATGAAGGGGCAGGCGTTTCCCGGGTTCCACGCCCTGGGCATCTGGGAGGACGAGGCGTATTTCCCCGACCTCGCGCGCGACAATCCGTATTTCCGGGCGGTCTCGTCCGTCGATATCTGCGACAGCGAATCGTTCGCGCGCCTGGCGGAGGATCTCGAAAGCGGCGCCGCAGACCGCCGGGTGCGCGCCTATCAGGACTGGCTCGCTTCCCTGGATGTCCTTCCGTTTTCCTCCTGCCTTGACCGTCTGTACGCGCGTTCCGCCGCCTGTGCCGGGGAGGTCCGCTGATGGAAAACGGAAAACCGGATCCCCGCATCGTGGCGTTCTATCTTCCCCAGTTTCACCGCATCAGCGAGAACGATGAATGGTGGGGCGAAGGCTTTACCGAATGGGTGAACGTGAGGCGTGCGCAGCCCCTGTTCGCCGGACACGAG
>JALHET010000378.1 GCA_022839525.1 Lentisphaerota bacterium | reverse complement strand
GCTGAATAACCGCACCACTGATGTGATAAACAACCATGCTGAAACCATTGGCAACAATCAGATGATTGCGGTTACCAACAATCAGATACAGACGGTGGGTGTTAACCAGATAGAGACGGTGGGCAGTAACCAGATCATTAACGTGGGTTCTGTTCAGGTGGAAACGATTGGACTTGTTCGTGCGCTGACCGTGGGCGTGGCGTATCAGACGACGGTAGGTGGCATTATGAACACCTCGGTGGCACTGATGCAGTCCTCGCAGATCGGTTTGCATAAATCGTTGAGGGTCGGGCTGGGTTATGACGTCAAAGTCGGAAATAACGTTACCTTCACCGTTGGTAAAACGAAAAAGGATGATACTGGGCAGACCGCGATTTACTCCGCCGGTGAGCATCTGGAGCTCTGCTGTGGTAAGGCAAGGCTGGTGCTGACGAAGGACGGACAAATTTTTCTCAACGGCACAAAAATTCATTTGCAGGGTAAGGAGCAGGTTAATGGTGACTCACTGTTGATTAACTGGAACTGTGCAGCCTCGAAATCCCCACCGAAGACCCCTGATGAAAAGCAGGATACGCCGGATATGAGAGAGTACTGATCCCGTACCTGTTCGGAATTCAGTAACAAACCAGCATTAAAAATAAACAGAAGAAGGAATTTGAATCATGAGCGGAAAACCAGCGGCGCGTCAGGGAGATATGACTCAGTATGGCGGTCCCATTGTCCAGGGTTCGGCAGGTGTAAGAATTGGCGCGCCCACCGGCGTGGCGTGCTCGGTGTGTCCGGGCGGGATGACTTCGGGCAACCCGGTAAATCCGCTGCTGGGGGCGAAGGTGCTGCCCGGCGAGACGGACCTTGCGCTGCCCGGCCCGCTGCCGTTCATTCTCTCCCGCACCTACAGCAGCTACCGGACCAGGACACCCGCGCCGGTGGGAGTGTTTGGCCCCGGCTGGAAAGCGCCTTCTGATATCCGCTTACAGCTACGCGATGATGCACTGGTACTCAACGACAACGGCGGGCGGAGCATTCACTTTGAGCCGCTGCTGCCGGGGGAGGCGGTGTACAGCCGCAGCGAGTCAATGTGGCTGGTGCGCGGTGGTAAGGCAGCGCAGCCGGACGGCCACACGCTGGCGCGGCTGTGGGGGGCGCTGCCGCCGGATATCCGGTTAAGCCCGCATCTTTACCTGGCGACCAACAGCGCACAGGGGCTGTGGTGGATACTGGGGTGGTCAGAGCGGGTGCCGGGTGCTGAGGACGTACTGCCAGCGCCGCTGCCGCCGTACCGGGTGCTTACCGGGCTGGCAGACCGTTTCGGGCGGACGCTGACGTACCGGCGTGAGGCCGCAGGCGACCTGGCCGGGGAAATCACCGGCGTGACGGACGGTGCCGGGCGTGAGTTCCGTCTGGTACTGACCACACAGGCACAGCGTCGCTATCTTCTTCTGACAGTTCCCGCCCTCTCTCAGCCTCACCGTTCCCCGACACACTGCCCGGTACCGAATACGGCCCCGACAGGGGCATCCGTCTTTCGGCGGTGTGGCTGATGCACGACCCGGCATACCCGGAAAGCCTGCCCGGTGCGCCACTGGCGCGGTACACGTATACGGAAGCCGGTGAACTGCTGGCGGTATATGACCGCAGCAATACGCAGGTGCGCGCTTTCACGTATGACGCGCAGCACCCGGGCCGGATGGTGGCGCACCGTTACGCGGGAAGGCCGGAGATGCGCTACCGCTACGACGATACCGGGCGGGTGGTGGAGCAGCTGAACCCGGCAGGCCTGAGTTACCGCTACCAGTATGAGCAGGACCGCATCACCGTCACGGACAGCCTGAACCGGCGTGAGGTGCTGCATACAGAAGGCGGGGCCGGGCTGAAGCGGGTGGTGAAAAAAGAACTGGCGGACGGCAGCGTCACGCACAGCGGGTATGACGCGGCAGGAAGGCTCACGGCGCAGACGGACGCGGCGGGACGGCGGACAGAGTACGGTCTGAATGTGGTGTCCGGCGATATCACGGACATCACCACACCGGACGGGCGGGAGACGAAATTTTACTATAACGACGGGAACCAGCTGACGGCGGTGGTGTCCCCGGACGGGCTGGAGAGCCGCCGGGAATATGATGAACCGGGCAGGCTGGTATCGGAGACATCGCGCAGCGGGGAGACAGTACGCTACCGCTACGATGACGCGCACAGTGAGTTACCGGCGACGACAACGGATGCGACGGGCAGCACCCGGCAGATGACGTGGAGCCGCTACGGGCAGTTGCTGGCGTTCACTGACTGCTCGGGCTACCAGACCCGCTATGAATACGACCGCTTCGGCCAGATGACGGCGGTTCACCGCGAGGAAGGTATCAGCCTTTACCGCCACTATGACAACCGTGGCCGGTTAACCTCGGTGAAAGACGCACAGGGCCGTGAAACGCAGTATGAGTACAACGCCGCAGGCGACCTGACTGCCGTTATCACCCCGGACGGCAACCGGAGCGAGACACAGTACGATGCGTGGGGAAAGGCGGTCAGCACCACGCAGGGCGGGCTGACGCGCAGTATGGAGTACGATGCTGCCGGACGTGTCATCAGTCTGACTAACGAGAACGGCAGCCACAGCGACTTCAGCTACGATGCGCTGGACCGGTTGGTACAGCAGGGCGGCTTTGACGGGCGGACGCAACGTTATCATTATGACCTGACCGGAAAACTCACGCAGAGTGAAGATGAGGGGCTTGTCACCCTCTGGTACTACGATGAATCGGACCGTATCACTCACCGCACGGTGAACGGCGAACCGGCAGAGCAGTGGCAGTATGATGACCACGGCTGGCTGACAGACATCAGCCACCTGAGCGAAGGCCACCGTGTCGCTGTCCACTACGGCTACGACGATAAGGGCCGCCTGACCGGCGAACGGCAGACGGTGGAGAACCCGGAGACGGGGGAACTGCTGTGGCAGCATGAGACAACACACGCCTACAACGAACAGGGGCTGGCAAACCGCGTCACGCCGGACAGCCTGCCGCCGGTGGAGTGGCTGACCTACGGCAGCGGTTATCTGGCGGGCATGAAGCTTGGCGACACGCCGCTGCTGGAGTACACGCGCGACCGCATGCACCGTGAGACGGTGCGCAGCTTTGGCAGCATGGCAGGCAGTAATGCCGCATATAAACTGACCAGCACATACACCCCCGCAGGCCAGTTACAGAGCCAGCACCTGAACAGCCTGGTGTATGACCGTGACTACGGGTGGAATGACAACGGCGACCTGGTGCGCATCAGCGGCCCGCGACAGACGCGGGAATACGGCTACAGCGCCACGGGCAGGCTGGAGAGCGTGCGTACCCTCGCACCGGACCTGGACATCCGCATCCCGTATGCCACCGACCCGGCGGGAAACCGCCTGCCGGACCCGGAGCTGCACCCGGACAGTACCCTCACGGCGTGGCCGGATAACCGCATCGC
>JALHET010000046.1 GCA_022839525.1 Lentisphaerota bacterium | reverse complement strand
TCAGCCATCGGCAACCGATGAAGCAGACTCAACTTGCAGGCTGCTATCGCCAGCTTCGCATCAAGGGGAATCACCTGCCCCTTCCGCATGGCTGCGCAGGCTTGAAGCGCGTTGTTCTCGTCCGACTCTCGCAGGACAACCTTGCAGACTTCGTACAGAGTGATAGAGGGAACGACCAGTTGATCCGGAATCTTCACCACTGGCGCAAAGTGCTTCGTGTTCGGGCCGTCGGTGAAGTACTCCAGCCATGCGGAGGAATCCACGAGGTTCATACCCGGTCCTCCTCCCTCTCGAAATCGGTGTCTATCCCTTTCAGAAAACCTCGCAGATCGGCGATGTCTCGATCGGGAATCAACTCGATACGCCCCTCGTATTCAACGACCCGCATCTTCTGTCCCGGGCGAAGGCGCATCGCGCGCCGAACCGGAAGCGGTATAACGACTTGATATTTGGGTGACAATGTGACAGAATGCACAACGATTCTCCTATCGATCAGGTTCGCGTATACTGTTCCATGATCGATAGCCTGCCGTCAATCATCTTTTTGTGTGTTCTTTTGATTTCGCGGTTTGGATTGATTTCGGGCCGGGGAGGCGGTACTCTTAAATCACTTCCCAATTCTTAGGAGATTGTCGAAATGGCGATGACATTGGCGGATCTGAAGGGCAAGACGGTGGGCGCGTGCGTGTCGGGCGGGCTGGACAGCCGCACGATCGCGAAAGTGATGGTCGAGGAGGGGGTGAACGTGGTCGCTTTCTCGGCTGACCTCGGACAGCCCGACGAGAAGAATATCAACGACATCAGGAAACGCATGGCGCCGTGCGGCGTGGACACCGTGATCGTGAATCTCAAGGACGCGATGGCCGAGGCGTGCTTTCAGGTCATCGAGGCGCAGGCGATGTACGACGGCGGGTATTGGAACTCCACCGGTATCGCGCGCGCGGTGACGGTGCGCGGCCTGATTCCCGAGATGAAGAAGCGCGGCTGCACCGTGTTGGTGCACGGCGCGACTGGCCGCGGCAACGACCAGATGCGTTTCGAGCGCTACACCAATGTGCTGGCTCCGGCCATGAAGGTCTACTCGCCGTGGCGCGACGCGGAGCTGCTCAAGAAGTTTCCGGGCCGCACGCAGATGGTCGAGTTTCTCGCGAGACACGGTATCCAGGCGTTTGTGGGCGCGAAGAAGAAGTATTCCACGGACGCCAACCTCGCCGGGCTCTCGCACGAGGCGGAAGACCTCGAGAGCATGGGGACGTCGATGCTGATCGTCGAGCCCACGATGGGCGTGTGGCCTCAGCAGGCGCCCGGCAAGGTTGAGAAATTCACGGTGCGCTTTGAGAAGGGCCGCGCGGTGCAGATCAACGGCAAGGATGTGACGCCGCTCGAGGCGATGCTGCTCGCGAACAAGCTGGCGGGCCGCAACGGCGTCGGCATGAAGCACGCGCTTGAGAACCGCATCATCGGCACCAAGAGCCGCGGCGTGTACGAGGCGCCGGGCATGGAAGTGCTGGGCGCCTGCCTGCGCTATGTGTATCAGGCCACGATGGATCGCCGCGCAGGCCTGCTCTTCGGCCAGCTGTCCAAGCTGGTGGCGGATCAGATCTATGACGGGCGCTACTTTGATCCGGCGACGCAGGCCGCGCGCGCCGCGATCGGCGTGTTCGCGAAACATGCTTCGGGAACCGTTCAGGCGGGGCTGTACAAAGGCAATATCTTTTTCAACGCGCTCACGGGGTGCAAGGCGTCGATTTACAATGAGGCCGACTCCTCGATGGAGGCCAGCGACGGCCTCAATCCGGTCAGTTCGCAGGGGTTCGCCGAGATTCAGAGCGTCGAGGCGCGTATGTTGGCTCGGGCCGGGCAGATCGTTTCCAAATGAGGTGCCGCATGGCGAATCTGAAAACCTCCTATCTGGGGCTGGAGCTGAAAAGCCCGCTGGCCGTCAGTTCGGGGCCGTTCACCAACGATGTCGAATCGGTCGCGGCGCTGGAGCAGGCCGGGGCGGCTGCCGTGGTGATGAAGTCGATCTTCGAGGAACAGATCCGCGATGACGTGTCGGGCATGGTTGCGGCGTTGGAGGGGGACACGAGCGGGGCGGCGATGGAGTATCTCAGGGCGGACTTGCCGGGACAGCTCGGCCCCGAGGCGTACCTCGACAAAATCGTCGCCATGCGCAAGCGCGTGAAGATCCCGATCATCGCCAGCGTCAACTGTGTGGAGGCTTCGAAGTGGGTCTCCTATGCCAGAAAGATTGAGCGCGCGGGCGCGGACGCGCTGGAGTTGAATCTCTACCACATGCCGGTCGACCCGGACGAAACGGCCGACCGGGTCGAAGCCCGGCGTCTGGATCTGGTCAGAGCGGTGCTGGCCGAGGTCAAGTTGCCGGTGTCCGCGAAACTGAGTCGGCACTACACGACCCTGCTGCCGTTTGCGCGGATGCTTGACGCGATGGGTGTGAAAGGGCTCGTGCTCTTCAACCGGTTTCTTCAGACCGATGTGGATATCGAGAAGGAGGCGATCTTCTTTTCGACCAATTACTCCTCTCCCAAGGTGTTGCACTCCCAGTTGAGGTGGACGGCTGTGTTGCGCGATTGGGTTCGTTGCAGCCTTGCGGTCAGCGGCGGGATCCATTCGGGTGACGAGTTGGTGAAGGCGCTGTTGGTTGGTGCGGATGTGGGGTGCATCTGTTCGGTGCTTCATCTCCGCAATGATTTTTCCGTCATCCGCGAGATCCTTGACGGCCTGAAGGCTTGGATGGGCCGGAAAGGATATCAGACCCTGTCCGATTTCCGCGGCAAGCTCCGCGAGACCGATTTGCGCGACGGGCAGGGTTTTGAGCGGGCGCAGTATGTGAGAACCGCTGGGCAGATCGAGTAGGGATCGGGCTGTGGTTTAGGGGGGCGGAGATGGAAGTCTGTGTCTTGGCGAGCGGGAGCAAAGGGAACTGTATTTATGTGTCCGGCGGGGGCACCTCTCTGCTGGTCGACGCGGGTTTGTCCTCACGCGAGACGGTTGCCCGCCTGAACGAGGCGGGGGTTGCGCCCGAGTCCATCGCGGCGGTCGTATTCACGCACGACCACACCGACCATTGCCGCGGCATCGACGTATTCAGCCGCAAGTTTCCTGTGCGTCTTTTTGCGAATGAGGGCACAGCCGCCGGGATCGAGCGGGAGTTTCGCATGCGGGAGCCCGCGTGGGAAATTTTCGAGACGTCTTCCACGTTTGAGATCGGCGGACTGAACGTCGAGGCTTTCTCGGTGACTCACGACGCCTCCGATCCGGTCGGCTTTGTTTTCGACGACGGTTCGGCGCGGTTATGCGTGGTGACGGATCTGGGGCAAGCCACGCCTTTGGTGAGGGTTAAGCTCGGTCAGTGTCACGCCGCGGTGCTGGAGAGCAATCACGACACGGACATGCTGATGCAGTCCGCGCGCGCCTGGCCGCTGAAAACGCGCATCGCTGGGCGTAGCGGGCACCTGTCGAACGACGATGCGGCGGCACTGATGAAATCCGCGCTTTCGGAACAGTTGCACACCCTGTTTCTGGCGCACTTGAGCGAAGAGTGCAACACGCCCGCGCTGGCCTTCAACACGATGAGGCGGGCGTTGAGGGAGGCGGGGCGCGAGGATGTCCGGGTTGAGGTGACAAGCCAAACCCGGGTGGGCGAACGGTTTGTGTTTTAGGTGTCGTGTTAACCGTGAAGCGCGGGAGAGACGGAAGAGTGCGCCGTAACCCTGCGGGAAAAAAGGGGGACAAGATGAAGCGCATGTGTCTTTTATTGGGATTGGCTTTGGCGGTGGCCGGGGTGTCGGGTGAAAGTGCCTGTTGTGCGGCGGGAGGTTGTGTGCCGCCAAACACGCTGACCGCGCGGGAAAAGCAGGAGGGCTGGAGGCTGTTGTGGGACGGCCAGACCGGCGAGGGCTGGTGTACCAAGAAGCAGGAGCCTTTTCCCGCGAAGGGCTGGGAAATCGCGGACGGCGTGCTGACGGTTCTCCCCAAAAATGCGGGCGGCGGCGCGGGGGACATTATCACGAAGGAAACGTTTTCTTCCTTTATCCTGAAGGTCGATTTCCGGCTGACGCCGGCGGCGAACAGCGGGATCAAATACCTTTTCGATCCGAAAGTGAATGACGGTACGACGCTGGAGTATCAGGTGTTGGATGCGGCTCATCCGGATGCAACGAAAGGTCGCGACGGGAACCGCAAGGTCGCCTCGTTCTATGATGTGATGCCGGCGGTCAACGCGCACCCCAAGCCGGTGGGCGAGTGGAATACCGCGATGATCGTCTGCAAGGGCAAGTCGGTTGAGCATTGGCTCAACGGGGAGAAAGTGCTGGCGTTCGAGCGCGGTTCGGAGGCCTTCCGCAACGAGGTTGCCCAGAGCAAGTTCAGCAAATACCCGAACTGGGGCGAGCAGGTTTCGGGGCATATCCTTCTGCAGGACCACAGCGACCGCGTCTCGTACCGCAACATCAAGATCAAGGTTCTGGACTAAGCGGTAGCGGGGCAAGGCGCAAAGGTTCCAAACAGGCCGGGGAGTTGTCCGACATGTTCGAGGACATGGTTGGGGCGGAAGCCGAAGCGTGCGAGGTCCTCGCGCCGGGTGACCCCGGAGAGCACCAGCACGGTCCCGATGCCGGACTCGATGCCGGCGATGATGTCGGTGTCCATGCGGTCGCCGACGACAAGGGCGGCTTCGCGGGTGCAGCTCAGGAGCCGAAGGCCGGTACGCATCATCAGCGGGTTGGGCTTGCCCACAAAGTAGGCCTTCACACCGGTGGCCAGTTCGATGGGAGCCACCAGCGCGCCGCAGGCGGGGATGACGCCGTCCTCGCTCGGGCCAGTCAGGTCGGGGTTGGTGCCGATCAGTTTTGCGCCTTTGCGCACCAAGCTGACGGCTTTCTTGATGGTCTCGTAGGTGTACATGGGCGTTTCGCCCACGACCACATAATCCGGGTTCACGTCGTTCGTTGAGAATCCCGCGTCGTAGAGCGCATTGATCAGGCCCGGCTGGCCGATGACATAGGCGCTGCCGCCGGGGCTCTGCGAGGCGAGGAAAGCGGCGGTTGCCATGGCGCTGGTGTAGAAGTGGGGCTCCTCGATGTCGACGCCCATGCGGTGCAGTTTCTCGCTGAGTTCGCGCGGGGAGCGCTCGCTGCTGTTCGTGAGGAAAAGAAAGGGAATGTGGGCGGATCGCAGCCACGCGATGAAATCAAGCGTGCCGGGAAGGATCTGGTTCCCGTGGTAGATCACGCCGTCCATATCGCAGAGGATGCCGAGTTTCGCAGGAGGGGGGGTGGTGTTGATCATAACGTCTCCTGAAGGGACAGGTGGTTCACAAGGGCGAGGCACAGGGCGGCCGAATTCGCGGCGGCGCGTGCAAGAAAGGCTTTGAACTCAGAGGCGTTTTCACCCTTGCCGGGCATGTCGCTCAAGGCGCGCAGGATGAGGAAGGGTACGCCGAACCGGGTGCAGGTGTGGGCAATGGCGCCGCCCTCCATGTCGACGCACTGGACGCGGCCGTCAAAAAGCCGGCGGATGCGCGCAAGTTGCCAGGGCTTGTGGATAAAGGAGTCTGACGAGCCGAGCAGGCCGTGGTGGCAGGCGACCGGCAGGGGATGTTCGGCAAGGACTTTCTGGACGTGCGCAAGCAGGGAAGGCGAAGAGTGAAAACGCGGTTCGGAGCCCATCATCTGCCCGTACGCGTAACCGAGCGGGGTGACATCCACATCGGTGTAGACGGTCTCTTCCGGCACCACGAGGTCGAGGGGCTGTTGCCCGGGCTGCATGCCGCCCGCGCAACCGGTGTTGATGACGCAGCCGGGGGCAAAGTCTGAGAGCAGCAGGGAGAGGGTGCAGGCCGCATTGACTTTGCCGACCCCGGACTGGGCGATAATCAGGTCTTGCGCGCCATGCCGGGCGTGGAACAGCCGGGTGTTGAAATGGATCTTGGCCTCATGCTCCGGAAAGGCGGCCAGAAGCGCATCCAATTCCTCCCTCATGGCGGCCACGAGAGCGATCGGTTTTTGCATACGTGTTAGTTTCGTATGATTTGTGCCGCGTGTCAACCGCTGTGTCCGCCTGTACAGCCATCCTTAAACGGGCCTCTTCCCGGACCGGGCTCCGGACGGCACGGAGGAAAAACGCCGGACACCGATATGCCCTTGAAATCGGTACGGATACGGAATAAACTATCCGGCATATGGAAACGAACAAACGGAAATTGTTGCTGGTGGATGATGACCCGAGTCTGCTTGAGACGTTGGGTGACTTTTTGAGGTTCGAGGGTTATGAGGTAATGTGCGCGGTGAGCGGTGAGGATGCGCTGGTCAAAATGCGGGCGTTCCAGCCGGCGCTTGTCATTCTTGACATGGGTATGCCGGGCATGGGGGGAGCCGGTTTTCTGGACCGCATCACAAATCCTGACGGGCGCACACTCTATCCGGTCCTGGTCTTGACGGCACGCGCTTCCATGGCGGAATATTTTGCGGACAAGCAGATCGCCGGTTTTCTCGCGAAACCGTGCGACCCTTCAGACTTGCTGATGGAGGTGGGGCGGATTCTCTTCATGACGGCTGGGGAGGGGCACCATGCGGCCGCGCCCAAGGTGATGCGCCGCCTGGTGGTCGGCGAGGGCGATCCGGCGTTGCGGGAGACGTTGAGGAAAGAGTTCACGGGCGCCGGTTTCGAGGTTGAGGCGTTTGCCACCGGGGCGGAGACGCTGGAAGCCTGTGTCGCGCTCAAGCCGGACGCGGTCGTGATGCGTCTGGAGCTTGAGGCCATGAGCGCGGACGAAGTGGTGGGGATGCTGAAGCGGTTGCCGGGCACGCGCGGAATCAAGGCGGTGGTTTATGGCCTCGATTTGCCGGATGCGCAGTTGGAGCATGTGGCCAACCTCGACATCCCCCAGACGTGTATGCTGAAGGATCTGACCGTCAACAAGATCATTGACCGTACCATGGCTGTGACTGGGGCATAAAGCATGCGGGTCGCGGACATCAACTGAGGAATCACCATGCGCTGTCCCAAATGCGGGCATTTAGACGACAAAGTCTTGGACAGCCGGGCGGCGCGTGAGGGCGCGTCGATCCGGCGGCGTCGGCAATGTTTGTCGTGCGAGCACCGCTTTACGACGTATGAGGAGATCGTGAAAGACGAGCTCCGGGTGGTCAAACGGGACGGGCGGCGCGAGGAGTTCAGCCGCCTGAAACTGGAGCGCGGCCTGATGCGGGCGTGCGAGAAGCGTCCCATCAGCGCGGACCAGATCCATGATCTGGTCGATCAGATTATCGAGGGGTTCGAGGGCGAGAGTGAGGTCACTTCCGAGCAGATCGGGCAGACGGTGATGACGCGGCTGCACAAGCTGGACGATGTGGCGTACATCCGCTTCGCCTCGGTCTATCGCCGTTTTGCGGATGTGAACCAGTTCCTCAAGGCGGTCAAGGACATGGTGGAGAAGTGACGGTTGGCCGGGCGGGCGCGTGGCCATGTACAAACTGACGGTCTACATTCCTGAAACCCATCTGGAGGCGGTGAAGGATGCCCTGTTCGCGGCCGGGGCGGGGCGTTATGCCGCTTACGACCGGTGCTGCTGGCAGGTGTTGGGGCAGGGGCAGTTCCGTCCCCTTGCGGGCAGTGACCCGTTCATCGGCCAGGCCGGCGTCGAGGAGCGCGTGCAGGAGTACCGCGTTGAGATGATCTGCGCGGACGCGGCTGTCGATGGGGTGACGCGCGCGTTACGCGCGGCGCACCCGTATGAGGAGCCGGCGTTTGATTTTGTCCGGCTCGTGTGATTCCCGAACGGAAGGGTTCCGCCCCTCCTCACCTTTCATCCTTCGATTTCCACCTTCTTGGCGATCGCGCGTGACACGAGAAAACGCGCGTCGCCCGCGCCGATCACGAGCGACTGCTCGCCTTTACGGTTGCGGAACATCACCACGCGTGCCTGGGGAAAAAGCCCCATCTCGGTTGACTTGCGGTCCCCATTCGCACGGATGACGGCGGCTTCGCCGTCCTTCAGGTCAATGAGGTACCGTGGTTGCCCGACCGGGCTATCGGTTTCGCCCGCGTTCATAGTTTTATCCTTTTTCCAAGCAGGGCCAGACATCCGATCCCGCCCGCCGTCATGGCCGTCACACTGCCAAGCCACACGGCGGCACGCGCCGGCGCCTGGGCAAAAGTCATCACCTGATAATATCCCGTAGCCACCATCCACGCCAGCAGAGTCTGATAGGTGATCGCGAACGCGGCCCAGCGCCATCCCGCCTCGCGCCCCAACACGATCAGCGCGGCCACGCACGGCGAGTAAATCAGCACGAACAGCAAGTAGGCCATTGCTGCCGCCCGGCTTCCGAAATTGCGCCGCATCGCTTCCAGCAACCCCGTTCCCTCTCCGGGAGCGGCAGGTGCCGCATGCGCCTTCCAGCCATACCCCGCCGCAAGCGCCTTGAGCGCGGCGTTCCATTCTTTGACCCAGTCATACGCTTCGGTGGACGCCCCCGTGCCGGGACGGTTTGCGTGTGCGTACAGCACTTCGAGCGTCCCCACGATCGCCTCTTTCGCCATCAGGCCGGTCAGCAAGCCCACCGCCGCAGGCCAGTTCTCTTCGTCTACGCCCATGGGGCGCAACACAACGGTCATCGCCCGGCCCGCGGACGAGCGCAGCGCGTCCGCCTGTTCGCGTCCCGCGACGGCCCAGGCGAACAGGGCATTGGCCAGGCTCAGCAGTACCGCGATTAACAGGATCACCTGACCCGCCCGGGTGAGGAAACTTTTGAGGTTATGCCACACATGTTCCAGGCAGCCCCGCAACGCGGGTATATGATAGGGCGGCAGCTCCATCACAAAGGCCGAGGACTCGCCCTTGAAAAGGGTCTTGTGCAACACCAGCCCGGACAGGATGGCCAGCACCGCGCCCGTCACGTAAAGGGCGAAAATCACGGCGTTGCCAGACTTCGGGAAGAACGCCATGGCGAAGATCGCGTACACCGGCATCCGCGCCCCGCACGACATAAACGGCGCGATCAGCATGGTCAGCACGCGGTCGCGCCGCTGTTCCAGTGTCCGGGTGGCCATCAGCGCCGGCACGGTACACCCGAACCCCACCAGCAACGGGATGAAGGCCTTGCCCGGCAACCCGATTTTGCTGAGGAAACGGTCCATGATGAACGCCGCGCGCGCCATATACCCCGACTCTTCCAACAGGCTCAGGTAGAGGAAGACCATAAAGATCGGGGGCATGAACGTCGCCACGGTCGTAAGCCCCGAACCCAGCCCGTCTGAGACCAGCGAGATCACCAACCCTGGCGCGCCTGCCGCATGCAGCCACGCGCGCGTCCCGTGTACCAGCAGGGCGCCGAACGCGCTGTCGATGAAATCCACCAGCGGTTGAGTCAGCCGCACCGTCAGCCAGAACATTCCGTACATCACGCACAAAAACACCGGGATACCCGCCGGGCGACTGAGCAGAATGCGGTCCGCCACATCCGAAAAACGCCGCTGTGCCTCCACCCGCCGCTTGACCACGTCGCGAGCCAGGCCACGGATGAAGCCCAGCCGCGCGTTCATGACCGCGACCTCGGGCTTTTGACCCGTGTGCCGCGCGAGCCGCGCATTCTCCTCGTTGACGATTTCGTCGAACATCCCTTTTGTCAGTCCGCATGCGAACGGGTCGCGTTCGAGCAATTGAATCGCCAGCCAGCGCGAGTCCACGCCCGCATCGTCTGCCGCCACGATCAGGCACACCTGCAGCCGTTGCACCGCGCGCTCGGCGTCGCCGTACAGCACGCGTGCTGCGGGGAGCTGCCGCGATTCCGCAACGCGCAGCACGGCGTCTTTCAGTTCTTCCAGACCCTTGCCTTGCGAGGCCACCATGGCCACCACCGGACAGCCCAGATGCTGGGCCAGGTGCCCTGCGTCGACGGTCATGCCGTGATGTTCCGCCACATCGGTCTGATTGAGCGCCACCACGAGCGGCACCCGCATGTCGAGCAGTTGCGCGGTGAGGTAGAGACTGCGCTCGAGGTTCGAGGCGTCCAGGATATTGATGACGACCGACGGTTTGTTGCGGATCAGATCGTCGCGCGCGACGCGCTCATCTTCGGTGGACGGCGAAAAGGAATAGATGCCGGGCAGATCGGCCACATGGAACGTGCGCCCTTTCCACGCGAACGAAGCCCGCGTGCTGTCGACGGTGACACCGGTCCAGTTGCCCGTGCGCTCCCGCGCTCCCGTCAACGCGTTGAACAACGTTGTCTTGCCGGTGTTGGGGTTGCCCACCAGCGCGACTGCCAGCCCGTCACCCATTCCGCACATCCCCGCGAAGATTGTTAGCCTCGGAAAACATAGTCGCAAAGTATAGGGAGCCGCCGTGTTGAACTCAAGTGTAATCCGGAGAAATGGTTGGTCGCGAATCTGCGCGACACTCCATAAAATACGGTTGCGGGAACCGGTGGCGCCGTGTATGGTATTGCCTTAAACCGAACGTTACATCCGGGCAAACCGAATCTGACGGGTGGCAGCGCGGTTCAAAAGCGGCTGGGCGGCGGGCTGGCAAACAAGGGGAAACGCATGACTAACAGCCTCGAAGATTATCTGGAAACCCTGTACCTGTTGGTGCAGGCGAACGGCCATGCCCGCGTGCGGGACGTCGCGCAGGCACTCCATGTCAAAATGCCCTCTGTGATCAAGGCGGTGCTGGAGTTGAA
>JALHET010000377.1 GCA_022839525.1 Lentisphaerota bacterium | reverse complement strand
TGACCCGGCTGCCCAAGCCGGTGGTGTTCCAATCCAACACGCAGATCAATCTGGAAAGTTCGAAGAGTGCCAAGTGGGGCGGTCTCGCGGTGGTGATCGCAACGGCGATCCTGTATATCATCTTCCGTTAGTGCCTTACGGCTCAACAAGCACGATAAAAAACAAGTTGTTTCTCACACGAAGGGCACAAAGGCACGAAGGATTTTTGGGGTAACGCGCCCCAGACAAACTAATGCACTAATGCACTAATGCACTAATGAACCAATTGAATTGGATTGCGGGCTTCGCCCGCATTAGGAGAGTATGTTTATGGCTGAAGGAAACAAAGTGGCTGAGCGCGTGCGGAACTACCGCGAGCGCTTGTCAATGACAATAGAAACCCTGGCGGAAAAGTCCGGGGTCAGCGCGGAGGTGATCACGGCGGTCGAAGCCGGTGAGGTCTATCCCGCGTTGGGGGTGCTGGTCAAACTTTCGCGGGCGCTGGGCCAGCGCCTCGGGACTTTTATGGACGACCAGTACAAGGCCGATCCGCTGATCGTCCGCGCCGACGAACGTTCCGGCGAACAGGTCTCGCACAAGGCGCAGGCGGCAGGCGGGTTCGTCTATATGCCGCTGGGGCGCGGCAAGACGGACCGCCACATGGAGCCGTTCTATATCCAGATTGCCGGGGACGCCGAAGCTCATTTTTCATCGCATGAAGGTGAAGAGCTGCTCATCGTCATGGAGGGCGAGGTTGAATTGGTTTACGGCGATGAAACGCATCTGCTTAAGCCCGGCGACTCAGCCTATTACAATTCCGTGGTGCAGCACCGGGTCTCTGCCGCGAATGGTCAGCCAGCCACGATCTACGCGGTTGTCTTTATGCCGTTCTAATGCGCGGAGTCTGTGCGATGGAGCAAAAAGTGTTCAAGTTGACCGATCCCTATGGCAGCGCGCCGAGCCGACCGCCCTTTAAGCAGGCGGTTTCAACGGCGTTGCCCTGGAACAATATCCCTGTGACCCGGGACTACACGTTGGGGCAGTTGCTCGATCAGACGATCGTGCGTTGCGGGCCGCAGGATGCCTTGGTCTACGCCGACCGCGACTTCCGCTTGACCTGGTATGAGTTCGGTGAAGAGGTCGACCGGTTGGCCCGCGGCCTGATGACGCTGGGCGTCAAGCGCGGCGAGAAGGTCGCGCTGTGGGCCACCAATGTCCCGCACTGGGTTCCGCTGATGTTCGCGACTGCCAAGATCGGCGCCATTCTGCTGCCGCTCAACACGAACTACAAGTCGGCGGAGATCGATTTCGCGCTCAAGCAGTCGGATACCGAAAACCTCTTTCTGATCAACGGGTTCCGCGATACGGACTATGTGCAGACGCTCTACGACCTGATCCCGGAACTCCGGGAGCAGCCGCGCGGCCAGCTTGCGTCCAAGCGCTACCCGTGTCTGAAGCGCGTTTTTTTCTTGGGGCCCGAGAAGCACCGCGGCATGTATTCGGTCAACGAGGTTTTCGCGCTGGCAGTACAAACGCCGCAGGCCGAATATGAGGCCCGCCAGCGCGAAGTGAACTGCCATGACGTCGTGAACATGCAGTACACCTCCGGCACCACCGGTTTCCCAAAAGGGGTGCAGCTCACCCACTCCAATATCGCAAATGATGGTTTCTGGATCGGCGCGTGCCAGAATCTCTCGGCGGTGGACCGCGTGTGCATTCCGGTGCCGCTCTTCCACTGCTTCGGCTGCGTGCTGGGCGTGATGGCTTGCGTCAACCACGGCTCGACCATGGTGCTGGTGGAAAAATACGACCCCGTCAATGTCATGATGTCGGTCGAGAAAGAGCGCTGCACAGCCGTGTACGGGGTGCCGACCATGTACATCGCGATGCTCGACCACCCGCTCTTCGATAAGTTTGACTTTTCCACGCTGCGGACCGGCTTGATGTCCGGCTCGCCCTGTCCGGTCAAACGCATGCAGCAGTGCATGGATCAGATGTACATGCGCGAGGTTTCGATTCCGTATGGGTTGACCGAAACCGGCCCGGTGATGACTCAGACCCGCTA
>JALHET010000376.1 GCA_022839525.1 Lentisphaerota bacterium | reverse complement strand
AAGGTTGCGGATGCGATGACCGGCAGCTTTGTGTTTTCTTTTACGGCCAGCACGGCCGCCTTGAGTTCGTACAGGTCGCTCATCGTTTCGATGACCGCAAGGTCTGCTCCCGCTTCTTCGGCTGCCTGTGCCGCTTCGGCGAACGCTTCGTACGCCTCGTCGAAGGTAAGCGTCCCCATCGGTTCAAGGAGCTTGCCGGTCGGGCCGATATCGAAGGCGATATAGCGGTCGGTCCACTCGGGTTTCGAGTCCCGGGCTTCGCGGGCAAGGGCGACCGCCCGGCGGACGATGTCTTTTGCGTCAAGTCCGTATTCGGCAAGCTTGAGCCGGTTCCCGCCGAAGGTGTTCGTCAGGATGACTGTGGCCCCCGCTTCAAGGTAGCGCTCGTGTATGCCGCGGATCAGTTCCGGTTCGGTTACAAGCAGTTCTTCAGGCGTTTTCCAGGCAGTGCGCGTGTTCAGGGTTTGCACGAGCGCGCCCATGCTGCCGTCAAGGAATACAAAGCCCGACGCGAGCCGGGCCCTGAAATCGCGGGTAGCTGTTCCGTTCATTTGGCTGCCTTGATGATGTCGGATATGTTGGACACGATTTTCTGGACGACGTCGGGTTTGTTCATTGCGTAAATATGGATGCCCCGCACGCCGTTCGTGATCAGGTCGATAATCTGTTCGGTTGCGTATGCGATTCCCGCCTGCTTCATGGCTTCCGGAGAGTCCCCGAAGCGGTCGACAAGCGCCAGAAATTTGGGCGGGAGGTAAGCGTTCGAAAGTTCGATGGTGCGCTTGAGCTGGGCTCCGTTGGTTATCGGCATGATGCCGGCGAGTACCGGAACATTGATTCCCTTGCTCTGCGCACGGTACAGAAAGCTGTATAGTATGTTGTTGTCGAAAAACATCTGGGTGGTAAGGAATGAACAGCCCGCATCCACTTTCAGCTTAAGATTGTCCAGGTCACGGTCCTTGTGTCCGCTTTCCGGGTGGCCTTCCGGATAGCAGGCTCCGCCGACGCAAAAATCTCCCGATTCGCGGATATCGCGGATAAGGTCCGAAGCGTACCGGTAGTCCCCCGGCGGTACAAAGTCCGGATCTTTCGGACGGTCGCCGCGGAGCGCCAGAATGTTCTCTATGTTTCGGTCTTTAAGCTCGCCGATAATGCGGTGTACTTCGCTTTTGGTCGACGAAAGGCAGGTGAGGTGGGCGATTGACGTAATTCCCCGATCCTTGATATGTGCTGCGATTTTCACGGTATTGGCCGAGGTCCCGCCACCGGCGCCGTAGGTAACGCTCATGAAATCCGGATCAAAGCGGACGAGCTCGTCTGCACAGCCGATGACGGCATCGTAGGCCGAGTCCTGCTTGGGCGGGAAGATTTCGAACGAAACAGTCAGCTTGTTGGTCTGCAGTATTTCACTTATTTTCATGTTGCATAAGTGTATCAGCTTGACGGCACCTGTGGCAAGAAGCAGGAAAGCGCAGGTGTTTCACGATCTGCCGATAATGTGGTATAGTTTTGTCAATCATGAGCCTCAATTGCGCCGAAATAGATGTTGTACTCGAAGAGCTCTCTCTTTCCGGTTCGTTTATACAGAATATTGTTCAGCCTTCGTTCGATACGATCGCCTTCTACACCTATCGGGGCGGCGGCACCGGGCATGAAGCCGTTTCCCGCGTGGTTCTGGTGTGCCTTGCACCCGGCGCCTGCCGGCTGCACGAAACGCGGCGGAAGGTTCCCCGTACCGAAAAACCCCTGCGCTTTATGGAATTCCTCCGGTCGCGCGTAAAGGGATCGCGGATTGCTGCTGCGGTTCAGTGCGGCTCCGACCGCATTATCAAAATTACGCTGGAACGCGCCGATGAGCGGCTTTTCATGTATATCCGCCTGTGGAGCGGTGCCGCGAACATTATCGTAACCGACGAATCAGGCGTTATCCAGGATGTCTTTTACCGCAGACCCAAACGGAACGAGCTGACCGGTGAACGCTGGGAACTGCCGGAAGCGCGCTCCGGCGAGCAAACGGCCGGCAGCGCTGCCGGCAGTGCACAGGTGTTCGT
>JALHET010000045.1 GCA_022839525.1 Lentisphaerota bacterium | reverse complement strand
ACCGGCGACATGTTGCGCAGCGCGTTCCACTGTGTCGGGACGGCCAGGGGCATCAAGCTGGCCTCTTCCATGTTCATCATGGATCTCAAGACGCCGACGATTTCAGGCGACGCCACGTTGCTCTTCGCGGACTGCGCCGTGAACCCCTGCCCGACCGCCGAAGAACTGGTTGACATTGCTCAGGCCACGGCTGTCTCGTTCAGGAAGTTGATCGGCAAAAAGCCCCGGCTGGCGTTCCTCAGCTACTCCTCCAAAGGCAGCGCCAAGCACGAACTGGTGGACAAAGTGCGCATCGCGGCAGAACTGACGAAGAAACGCTTCGAGGAGCAGGGCGTCGACGCGGTGGTGGACGGCGAGATACAGGCGGACGCGGCTCTGGTGCCCTCCGTCGGCGCGTCCAAGAACAAGGGGGGCGCGATTCAGGGCGACGCGAATGTGTTGATTTTCCCTGACATCCAAGCCGGCAACATCTGCTATAAGCTGGTGGAGCGCCTGGCCGGCGCGACGGCTTTAGGCCCGGTGCTCCAGGGGCTGGCCAAGCCGGTGAACGACCTCTCGCGCGGGTGCAGCGCCGACGATATTTTCGGCACCATGTGCATCACGGCGCTGCAGGGCTAAAACAACTTTCAACGCTGAACGCTCAACCAACCTCACGCCCGCGAGTCCCTGATCGCCTGCTACGCGCCCGTGCTCTTGATGTCGTCGAATCCCAGCTTCGCCAGATCCACGTCAACGATCCCGAGCGGCGCCATCGTCTTCCATGCCCCGCGCGTGAAATCGGGCACCTCCTCCGGCGCACCGCGACGCGCCTGCGAACGCTCCGTCACCTCGCAGAGACAGCTCCAGCTCGCCAGATCATACACGTCCATGTCGAGCGGCAGCCCCTGCTGCAGACAGTACACCCACCGCAGATCCATGATGAAGTCCATCCCGCCGTGTCCGCCGACCTTCTTCGCGATCTCGCCCACCTTCTTCCACAGCGGATGCCGGTACTTTTCGCGACACTCCGCCGTGAACTTCTCGTCAAACCCCATATGACTGCGCGGGCCATCCCCCGGGCTCTTCTCAATATCAATGCGCAACGGATAGTCCATCAGAATCCCGTGCGTCCCCTGAAGTGTGTTGATGCGGCTGTAGGGATGCGGCACGTTGCACGAAAGGTCGAGGAAAATCATGTGCCCGTTCATCGTGCGGATGAGCGAGGAGTTGCGCGTGCCGATGATATACTTCTTGTAGGTCTCAAGGTTGAGACCGTTCCAGCGGGGATCACCGCGGCGGATAAGCTCGCTGACGGAAGCCCCCTCCATCGAGTTGAGGTAGTCGAAGCGATCGCCGCGGTTGATATTCATGTACTGGGCAACCGGCCCGAGCCCGTGGGTCGGGTAGTAATTGCCGCGGTGTTCCTGATACCACTCGGCGCGGAACTCGCTCACCTTATTCTTGTTGGTAGACCCCGAATGGAGATAGCCCGCCTCGCCGTAGACGGGCGTGCCGAAGAGGCCGAGGCGGCACATGTTGAGCGCGAGCATCTCGGTCTCACCGTAGCAACAGTTTTCAAGCATCATGCAGTGGCGGCGCGTACGCTCGCTGGTCTCGACGAGATTCCAGCAGCCGTCGATGGTCATGGTGGCGGGCACTTCGAGTAGCGTGTGCTTGCCGCACTCCATCGCCGCGATGCCGACGGGTTCGTGCAGCTTCCACGGCGTGCAGGCGTAGACGACGTCGCAGCCGTCCCATTGGCAGAGGTCGCGGTAGGCCACGGAGCCGAAGAACTCACGCGCGGGCGGCAGCTTCTTATCCTTCAGGAACGTGCGGCAGGCGTCCATGCGCGCGGGGTCGATGTCGCAGAACGCGGCGATCGTCACGCCGGGAAACTGCGAAAGCCGCCGGAAAGCGGACGTGCCCCGGCTTCCGACACCCACGAATCCGATGCGCACGTTCTTGATCGGCTCCACCCGGAATCCCGCCATCGGCGCACCGCCGCTACAGCACACTTTGTTAATGCGGCAGCCCGCGGCAACCGCCGCAAGCCCCATCCACGCTGTTCCCTGTAGAAAACCACGTCTATCTGTCATCATCATCTTTCCTCCTTGCTGTTAGTGCCTTATCGGCTGATAAAGCCAATAAAAAACAAGTTGTTTCACCACGAAGACACGAAGACCGTAAAGTTTTTTAATGACTCTTCCCTTCTTCGTGTCCTTCGTGCCTTCGTGTTAAGAATTTGGGTTACGGGCTCCGCCCGCGTTGGTTAGTACTCCTTCATCAGATCGATCTCGGCATGCGCGCCGCTCGGCACCTCGGCGGAAAAAGCGAAATCACACGTCGCCTCAAGTATCGGCAGCGCCCGTGCTAGCTTCCCCTCGCGCAGCACCTGCCCATCCGCCGCCTTCACGATCTTCCAGTTCGCTCCGTCGCGGCAGACGAACAATTCGCCTGCATCAACAGACGGCAGCTCCACCGACTCGGCCCCGAATCTCAGCCGCGGACCTTGCGCCGGCCCGAGGATCTCGCAAGAGACACCCGCCCGCGCCTTAGGCCGCACGCAGATCCGGTCGAGCCCCTTCAGCCCGTTCGCCGGATCGTACACAAATGGTTCCATCGCTTCGAATCTCATTTCAGCCCGATCCGTCGTCTTGAACGCCGCGTGGTTCCGTCCGAAGGCGAAGGCTGTCACTTCCGCCCGCTGACCCGCACCAGCGACAAAGGCGAGTTCGTTTTCGCCCGCCCTGAACGCGGGAAGCGCTTCGACCGGCCGGCGCTCAAGCGGCAGTCCGTGCGCCGAATACTTTGTCCACGCGCCGTCATCCAGTTCCGCATATTCGCCGCTTTCCAGCGCGAACGGGAGAGGGATCGTGATCCCGTTCACCTTCACCGCCGCATCCGTCACCGTCTGCGCCACCTGGCAGCGCGGCAGAATCGCACCGATCTCGACCTCGGCGCGACCTCCCTTCGGGATATCGTTCAGGTACACCGAAACACCGCCGAGATGGTCCGTCTTCACCGAATTGCAGTAGATCGTCGGGTAAAACGCATTCCCGTACGGCCAGACGTAGCGGTAGCGTTCGGAGGCATCACGCTCGCGGAAGAGGAAATCGATCCACTTCCAGCCCGTGAAATCGAGCCGCACGTAATGCTCGGAGATGGCGAGTCCGAATTCCGCGATGTTCGAAATCGTGAAGTTGAGGAGCGCACCCGACCCGTCGCCCCTCACCCAGACGCCGAAACCGCCGTGGCCCTTGCCGAGATCCTTGCCGGGAAACGCGAACTTCCGCGTCACCGACGCCCACGCCGCGTTCGGCGCGAGCTCCGATCCGTTCTCCGCCGAGAAACGGAAGGTCCTTCCGTGCACCGCGTCGCCGTCCGCAGGGGCGCACATCGCCTTCACCCCCTTCGCCGCGGTCTTCACCTCCATTCCGGCGAACTCCTCCTTCGCCAGAATCGGCGCGGCATTCGTCTCCGTCACGGTGTAGAGCGCTTCGACTCGCAGCGCGACAGGACGAGGGGAATCGCTCATCACCTTCCACTCGCGAGTTTCCGTTCGCCCCGCCCGGTGTACGTCAACGGACGTCTCGGAGAGCCGCCAGACGCCGTCCGCTCCCTGCCGCAGCCGCCCTTCGGTCCGTTCGCCCGCCAAATAACCGCGCACCTCGTCCGTGAACGCCCGCGCGAGCCGCGGACGCTCGTACCAGCCGAGGATCGTTAACTGACGCCGCGTTCCCAACGGCAGCGGGCGCGCCTCGAGCCCCTGCACGGACATCGCCGCGTCGTGACCCGCGTTCTTGCCGGCGAAATACTCCATCTCGTCCGGAAAATGCCCGCGTACGCGCTCGTTCGCGAGATACGGCTCCCACCAGCCCATCTGCGGCTCGAGGAAATTGCAGAGACGCCCCTGATGGACGCCCCAGTCGAGGTGCCAGTCGTGGAAACGCTTCATGCCGAACACGGGATGGTCTACCGTCGCCATGCGCGTCTGGAACCACCAGTTGTTCGCGCCCTGGCAGCTCGCTTCGACGGACGGGGAATGTCCGTTGCAGCGGTCGAGCTTCGTGAAGATCCGGTAGCGCATCGCATCAATGCCGTACCGGCTACCCATGCCTTCAGAACCATCGAAGTAAAGCTCGTTCATCGCGCACGAGTTGTAGACCTCCGCAAGGCGGTCGGCGATCTTTTCCGCGAGAGGACCGTCCGGATCCGGATAGAAGCAGCGGTAGCGGTGATGCGGATACCCGATGCGCGCACCGGCGGGAATCACCCCGGTCGTCTTCCTTGTTCCGATGACTCCGCGCGTGAGCCCCGTGAACGCATACGGCTTCTCACGGCGGATGCCCGTATACTGCATCACTTCGCCGTTGTACGTGAGATAGTTGCCGTTCGACGAGTACGTGGCGACGAGCGCGTGCTTGTCGATCGGACGCTCCTCGACAATAAGCTCTTTCGCCCCCTCTGTCAGCGGTACGGCCAGCGTGTAGACGGCGTCGTAGAAGAGGTTTGTGTCGCAAACGGGACGAATCCACTTTGAATTGAAGCCGATGCAGCCGGTGAGCGTGTGCATACCGACCCCGAGTCCCGCCTCGCGGATGCGCCGGCAGGCGCGGACCATCTCGTCGAGTCCGTCCGGAAACGCCGACGGATGCACGGGATAGTCGCCGAGCGACTGGGCCCACGAAGTGCAAAAGTGAAGATCGATGAAACCCGAGCGCCGCGCGAGGTCGATCCAGTAATCCACGTCACCACCCTTGATGCGTGCGAACACATAGCTCCTCCGCGCCGGCTCGCTGCCGATAGACCACGCTCCGCCGCAGTCGCTCTGCGGCACGCCGGCGGCCTCCGTCATCGCCCGAAGCCGCGCGAGAAACCCTTCCCGCGGCCCTGCGGCAAACCCCGTGCGCCGCCCGACGAGCGGGAACGTCCCTTCGATGTCGTTCCGGAGATACGGGCTGCTCTTCGGTGCCCCCTCGATCCCGTAGTTCCGCACGCAGACCGCGGACCTCTCATCCGACCACGCATTGACGAACAAGCCCTTCCACTTCACGCAGCCCGGCTGGACGCGGCAGATCTCGAAGCAGTGGAAATCCTTTGCCGTCGCCCGCACGATCCCGAAGGTCCAGCCGCCCGCAAAGCGCGTCGCCTGAATCTCGACCTCGCCGTAGTCGCCCGGGAAGAAGAACGTGAAACGGCCATCGCCCGCCGCCATCCGAATCGGCGCGATCGTCTTGCGTTTCTCGTCGACGAACGCCGCGAACGGCATCTTCTTCCCGATGAGCTCGCGTCCGGAAACGGTCTCCTTCAACGACGCGATCTCTCCTTGGTCGTTCAGGACAAGCGTCACACCATCCCCCCCCAGCGTCAGATCGCCGAAGACGGCATATGCCGCCAGAACACACCCGGCGAAAACCGGCAGGGCGGTTTGTCCCAAACCGCTACGGCGCAATGGGACAACGCGCCCCACCCGTAAACGACGAGGATTTAAAATCAATCTTTTCATCAGCGGAAAATAACAGTCATACCGGGGATACTCACGCGCAGTCTGATGGCCGTCGTCTTTCCGCTCACGGCGTCGACGGTCTCGACAAGCGAGAACGAGCGCTTGGCCGGGATTCCGCTCGCATCCAGCGTCACGGCGTTCCGATTGAACCCGACGATCTCCGCCGCCGAGAAAAGCACCCGGTCGCCCGTACCGAGCCGGGAGAACGCCGCATCGTCAAACATGATCGTCGCCGCGCCGGCGAACGTCAGCGTGCCGCCCACGGACAACGCGGCGTCCGTCACGGTCAGGGGAATCTCGATTCCGTCCGCCAGCGTCAGATCGCCGGTCACGGCGACCGCGCCGGAGAGCGTCACCGACTCAGCGACCGTCATCTCGTCCACGTCAGCCGTGCCGCCGAGGGCGAGCGTTCCGACCGTATGAATCATGTTCGTGGACGTATCGCGCCACGTCGCCCCTTCCGCGACCGAGACACTCGCGACCGGGAACTCCCACTTCGGCGCCGGGGCATCGAACCACTTGTGCATCAACTGGTCCTGGATGTACGCACGGTGCTTGACGCTATTGGTCGCGTCATAGACGAGCATCTCCGCGACCTTGAGCCCGCCGACGGAGCCATCACGCGCCATGCAGAGGTAACTGACCGGCAGCGGCGCAGTCGGCACAGCCGAGAAGAGGTGGAATCCCGTCGGCAGATTTTCCGTGTAGACCTTCTCCTCGCCATCAAGCGCCAGATATCCGTTGCGGAGCGCTTCGGCGGAATCATTGGCGAGCAGTTTCTGAGAAGTCCGCTTGAAGTACTGGGACGGGGAGCTGAGGTTCGAGAAGAGATTCTGATAAAGCGGCGACACCTCCGCCACGTTGTCCGCGACGATCACATGATATTCCGCAAGCTCGGTCGACGAAACGCTGGCCTGCAGACAGGCCGGCCCCGTTCCCTTATCATTCGAGCCGCCGCGCTGGCCGAAATTGAAGCAGGGGCGGTTGATGCCCGTGCGCATCTCCACCGTCTCGACCGAGGGATTCGTCACCGCCGCAGTTGTCGCTCCCTTGCCGGTCTGAAGAGTCCTCGTATACGTTCCCAGACTCGAGACCGATGTCACGAACGTCGTCCCTTCCGAAACGTACTTGGCGGTGAACGTTGATTCCTCGCTGGCATCATAACGGAGACGCGGCTGCGGGAGGTCGGGCACCGAGGCGAACGTCGTGACGAGCGTCCCCTCCTCGACCGTGACAGCGCCGGCGGAAGCCAACGCCGTAGCCGGGAGCGTCACCTTCACCGCGCCGCCGCGGATGTCGAGCGATTTCACGGTCTCCGCCGTCTTCGCCGAAAGCGCCCCGACCTCGAGCGTTCCCGCACCCGTCTTCACGAGCGTACCGTCAATCGCCGTCACCTCCGTCACCCTCGCCGTGCGCCCTTCCGGCACGCCGATCGACGCGCCCGGATTGAGGACGACCGCGCCCACGTCCGCCGCATCGCCCCCCTGCCACTTCCGCCGCAGATGCTGATGCACCGCATAGCGTTCCGCCGTCGTCAGGACGTTCGTGTAGATGACGACCTCGCCCAGCCGCCAGCCACCCGAGCGATCTGCGTAGAAACGATCCGTCGCCAGGGTGGAGAGGATGACCCTGTTCGTGGATGCAAAACTGATCACGCCAAGTTGCGTCTCTTCGACTGATTTGTGTGCCGGCCACGCGGCGTCGTTGCCGGTCACTTCCCCATTGATCAGGATGAAACCGTAGCGCACATCCGGCGCATACGTCTCGCTCACAAGCGTGCTAGCACCTCCAGAATGGAACGGATTAACGTTACTGTCTCCGACCGGCGCCGTGCTGGCACTGGACGTGATCTTCGACGCGACAAAAAACACCTCGCGGCAGTTGGTAAGCGTCTCGGAAAAGCGCAACAGGCAGTTCGTCGGACCGTAACCCTCGTCATAAGCCGCATTATTACGTCCGAAATCGACGAAGGTGCGTCCGCTGGCATCCGTTGTGTTGAGGAACGGTGCATTCGCGTAGGGAATGCGATAGGACTGGGACCACGTCTGGTTCTCATCGTAGTAGGCGTACATCCCGTTGTCGCGCACATCCGACCAGCGGGTCACGAACGTGCGCCCCGTCTCGCGCGCCGTCTCGTTCGTCGTCACGAGCGTGCGGGGAATAGTGGCATCGAGATGAAAGGCCGCGCCCGCGACCGGCAGATCATCCCCTGCTTCCGGTTCCGAAGCCGGAGCGACGCCCTCGAGCGTCAGCCCGCCGCCCGAGACATAGAAACGCGTGCCGCCGCCCGTTGTCCGGGCAACCTCAAGCTCGCCCGCGCCGATCTTGCGGACCGCGCCGTCCTCAAAGACGCTCCCCAGTTTCGCCTTCGCATCCGCGTCGGCGACCTCGATTTCCGGCCGTGCCTTTGCCGAAACGGCGGAGAGCTTCGGTGTGTAAACCGGTGTCGCCGGCAGGGTGAGACGCCCGAGCGAGCGGCTGAACGACCAGTAGCCGTGAAATGCATCCGGATTGCCAACCGTCAGACGTCCCTCATAATCAACAACTGTAGAGTTCTTATTGTCGATCAGAATGAGCCGGCGCGACCAGTCCTCGCCCGGCGTGTTCACAGCGTCCGAAACCGCGCCGATTGCTGTCGTGTTCAGGCTGTTCGTGGTCGTGAAGACATCCAGTTTCACCGTCTGCCGGGTGACGCCGACGGGGGCATCCGGGAACGAGACGTTGCACGTCGTGCCGGTCGGGATCGATGCCAGCGGACCGCCCCCGCCGTCCGTCCAGTTGGAAAGCTCCGACCACAGCGGTGTCTTGTCGGACAGATTGACCCAGACCGCCTCCTCGGCGAAACCGGCCCCGGCCATGCCACAGAATACGGCGAGACCCAATACAATTCCCATCTTGTTCATTTCAGTTCCTTTTCGAAGCGTTTGCCATCCTTAACATATAAAAATAATATCGCATACAACCACAATCCGTCAACATATCGCGACGGGCTGCCGGCAGGGTCCAAGACGCGCCATCCCGGCCTCAAAGCTTTGGCGTTCGCGCACGACGTTTCGTACCAGTTTGTGAGGCAGGTGCCCTTCGACACACTCGGGGCATTCGGCGCTTTTGAGAGAGGCACGGGCCGGCCCTGACATGGCCTGCCATGAGCAGGCGGGAACGCGCCCCTCGCATTCTCGCGCGTCGAATGGCGGAGGGGGAGGGATTCGAACCCCCGGTACCTTGCGGCACGCCGGTTTTCAAGACCGGTTCTTTAAACCACTCAGACACCCCTCCGGAGAAAACGGGCTTAGTATAGGCGATGGCCCGGTGCGGTTCAAGCCGCCAGTTTTTGCGAGTGACGGAAACGGGGATCGCGTGGTTTCTGTGCGACAAACTCGAAGGCGGAGCGGCTATGCCGCCGCTGCCGCCGGGGGTGAACGACGAGGGTCGGGGAGGTGTTTCTGGTCGAACCCCGGGCCCGGCGCCGAAGAGATCCGGCTGCGGGAGAAACTCAACCGCACGGCCGGCGCGCTGCGCGACAGGCGGAAGAGAAGCGATTGACGCGCAGCGGGAAACGGGATCAGAGGACGGGGATCAGGACTTGGGGGCTTCCACTTTTTCGGGCTCTTCGTTTTTGATCTCGTCGACGATTTCCTTGACCTTGTCGTTGGCCAGTTTCTCGCCTTCGTCCCTGCCCTTCTTGAACTCGCCCAGACTGCGGCCCAAGGAACGTGCCAGATCCGGAAGTTTCTTCCCGCCGAACAGCACCAGGATAATCGCCAGAACAACCAACAGCTCTGTCGGCCCGACATTCATACCCAGAAATCCGATTGGAAGCGTCATACGTCCCTCCTCTTCTTAGCAAACTCACCTTTTGTAGTGTTTCGAGATCGCGCGGCGGGCCTCAAGATCCGCTTCGCGCCGCCTAATGGTTTCACGTTTGTCTTCCTGGGCTTTGCCCCGGCAGACCCCGAGCTCCACTTTGACCAAACCTTTCGGGTTCATGTATAACCTCAGGGGAATGAGCGACAAGCCTTTCTGTTCAGAAAGCGCCTGCAGCCTGCGGATTTCCCGCTTGTGCATCAGCAACCGCCGCGTCCTCAGCGAATCGTGGTTGAACCGGTTGCCGAACGCATAGGGCGGTATCCTCACCTGGTTCAGGAAAAGCTGCCCGTTCTGCACCTGGGCCCACGCTCCCGTCAGGCCGGCCTCGCCGTTCCGGATCACCTTGACTTCCGTGCCCACCAGTTCGATACCCGCCTCAACTTTCTCGAGAACAAAATAGTCGTGCAGCGCCCTGCGGTTGACTGTCAGATTGCCGCCGTTCCGTTTTTTGCCCTCCCCGCTCATGTCCCTTTCAAACCGTGGCCACCGCGCGGCCTCCGGTTACTCCGACCAACGCGTATGCGCCGCCTCGGCCCGAGCGATCGCGCCGAAATCAACTTCGGAAATCAGCAGCCCGTCGGCGACCTCACGCAACGCGATATCGCACTTGTCCTCGTCGGCCGACAACGGCTTCACGTAAGGTCTTTCTCCCATATTGAGCTGACGCACGCGTTTGGAAATCAGGTTCACGAGCACCGGCACGCTGGGAACCCGGACTCTCGCTTTCTCAATCAGTTCAACATTCACGAAACGCCTCCAATGGTTGAATAAAACAGTATAGACGGTTCGTCTCCGGCGGTCAATGTGGAGTTTTTTCTTTCGATTTTTTCGCGCCGATGCGGGCGGGGATATAACGAGTCACCCCGTTTTTCCATCCCGGCGGTTTCCGGGGGTGTCGCAGCGCGGCCAAATGTGGTACAGTATCGCCATCATGTACATCTGCAAGAACGTTCAGGCCTTGGTGGCCTACACGCCCGGCGAACAGCCCCAAGACCCGGGTATCATCAAACTCAACACCAACGAGAACCCGTATCCGCCGAGCCCGAAAGTGGGCGAGGCGCTGAGGGCGTTCGACTCTGCGCGGTTGCGCCTCTATCCCGACCCCCTCTTCCAGGCGCTGCGTCAACGCATCGCGGAAATCCACGGCTGCCAGACCAATCAGGTCTTCATCGGCAACGGCTCGGACGAAATCCTCGCGCTCTGCACGCGGGCGTTCGTGGAGAACGAAGGTAGCGTCGGGTACTTCGTGCCGTCATACTCGCTCTATCCGGTGCTGGCGGATATCCGAGGGGTCGAAAAACGGCCGGTGGCGCTCACCCAAGATTTTTCCTGGCGCATGCCCGAGCCGTATGGGGCGTCGCTTTTCCTGATGACCAACCCCAACGCGCCCACCAGCATGATGTATGACAAGAAGGAGGTGGCGGCGTTCTGCAGGGCGTTCGGCGGCGTGGTGGTGATCGACGAGGCCTACGTTGATTTCGCGGACTC
>JALHET010000375.1 GCA_022839525.1 Lentisphaerota bacterium | reverse complement strand
CAATCCTCGGGACAGGTCACCCAACTCGGCACCCAGTGCGCCTCCATGGTCGGCGACCGCATGGCCGTGCAGTACCTGCAGGACGGCGTCCTCGGCGAGATCTCACGCGTCGTTTTATTTATGACCGTCAAAGCGCGCAGCAGCATCCCTGGACCTCGGCCTGAGAAAGGAGCGCCGCCCCCGGCGAACCTGAACTGGGACCTGTGGCTGGGCACTGCGCCGGTACGCGAATATGCGCCCGGCGTCTATCATCCGTTCTTCTGGCGCGCTTGGCAGGATTTCGGCACGGGCGTGATGGGCGATAATCAGAGCCACCTTTTCGACTCTTCTTGGAAAGGGCTGGAGCTGACCGCGCCGCTGAGTGTGAAGGCCGAAGTGCAGGAGTCTTGGAAAACCGATGCCGCGCGGCGTGCCGAAAACTGGCCGCAGAGCCGCCATGTGGTGTGGACGTTCCCCGGCACGAAACGTTCTGGAAACAAGCCGATCACGGTCGAATGGTTCGACGGCATAGAGGCGTTGCCTCAGGAGTTCCAGCGCTACGCTCAAGACTGCGGCCTGCAAAAACTTCCCGAAATCGGATCGCTTGTCATCGGTTCCGAGGGAGCGATGCTCATGGCGCATGGCACCGCGCCGCGCCTGGTTTCGGACGGTCGCTTGAACAACTACCCCAAGCCCAAGCTGCCGAATCACCCCAGCCACTACCACCATTTCGTTGACGCCTGTCTGGGCAACGCGAAGACCGCGTCGCACTTTATGCAGACAGGGCCGATGACCGAGGCGATCATGTTGGGCAATATCGCCGTGAGAATCCCCGACACCGAAATTCGGTGGGACGCCGCCGCCACGAAGGTCACCAATGTCCCGGAGGCCAACAAACTGATCGGGCGGACCTATCGCGAAGGCTGGAACATTCCCGGACTGGGATAAACGAAAAGGAGCGAGTAGTATGAGTAATCGGTTTCAGGTTCCATGGGTTTCAGGTTTCATTGCGGAGCACCGGGAGGGACGAGCGTCTGCTCGTCCGGCGGCACTGTGCGCCGCCACTGCTCGTATGGCCCCTGTCGCCAATCGCTTACGTGGTATGACACGCACAGTGCTGGCGACCGCTTTGGCCGGCATGGTTTGGGGCGGTATCGCGGCGGAGCCGGATGCCGAGGGTTTTGTCTCGGTTTTCAACGGGCAGGATTTAAGCGGCTGGATCGGCGCGACGCAAAGTTACGCCGTGGAGAACGGTGTCCTTTATTCCAAGCCCGACGGAGCGGGCAACCTGATGCTCGCGAAGCAGTATGCCGATTTTATCCTGCGGTTCGACTTCCTGCTGACCCCCAACGGTAACAACGGCGTGGCCGTCCGCATGAAAACGGTCAGCGGCGGCGGCACCCTGAACGGCATGGAGCTGCAGATCCTGGACGATGACGGCGACCAGTACAAAAAACTGAAAGACTACCAATACAACGGCTCCATCTACGGGGTTGCCCCGGCGAAACGCGGCTTCCTGAAACCGGTCGGTCAATGGAACTCGCAGGAGGTACGCGCCATCGGCTCGCGGATCACTGTCGTACTGAACGGCACGGTGATCGTCGATCAGGATCTCAAAGAAGTGAAGGAGACTCCCGACGGAAGAGAGCACCCTTGCCTGCACAATGCCAAGGGCTATCTCGGCTTTATGGGCCACCACTCTCGCGTGGACTTCCGGAACATCCGCATCAAGGAAATCCAATAGTTCCTCACACGTTTTTAAAAGCATCGAACCGCAATCACCACAAAAGAAGGGAAGACAATCATGACTCAACTCAACGTATCCAGAAGGACATTCCTGGCCGGCGCCGGCGCGTTGGCGGCGGCACCGTCGATCACATTAGGACAAGCACAGCGCGTATTTAAATACGCAGTAGTCGGCTGCGGAGGTCGGGGTTCCGGAGCCGTCAAGGACATTCGGGCTGCAGCGGAGCGGCTCGGGCACAAGGCCGTGCTAGTCGGCGCGTCCGACTTCTTCCAGGAAAAAGCCGCTGCGGTCTGCAAGGCCAACGGCTGCGACGAGAAGTTCGCGTTCGGCGGTGCCGGCGGCTACAAG
>JALHET010000374.1:2095-3637 GCA_022839525.1 Lentisphaerota bacterium | reverse complement strand
CGATACCGATACCGATTTGGAGAACGTGAACGTACACCGCTGCGCTGTGAACGTGAACGTTGAACAACTAAGGGCTCCTAAATCACAAATCACAAATTCAAATTGATTGATGAGTTGGTTTTTAATTGCAACAGAGTACCAGCCGATCACCTTGCTCTACCTCCTGACGTTTTGTTAGAGTAACGAGCATGAAGTCTATTGCGAAGATATTGGGTATCCTGCTGGTTGGCAGCGGGACCGCTATGGCCGACGTTCCGCCGGAGGGGTTGGTCGGACATTGGTCGTTCGAGGGTTGCGACGGCAAGACTGTCAAAGACCACTCCGGCGGTGGTCATGGCGGTGTGATCGTGTCCGGCACGTTGCACAAAGAGAAAGATACCGTCGTGCTGGCGCTGGACGGGCTGGAGGACGGCCATGTGCGTGTGGAGTTGAAGCAGCCGCTCAATCTTTCCAAGGCCATCACATCGGTGTTCTGGTTTCGTGCCTCGCGGTTGCGCACAGGCACCGTGCTGTTCGGTATTCCCAACACGAATCCCGAATGGACCACACCGGTGTTCGGCATGTCGGTCAAAGGCGGATATGTCGTTTACGGACAATACGGTGCGAAGGGTGTGCCGAAGATGCTGGTGGAGACCCGGACGCCGGTACCGCTGAACCAGTGGGTGTGCATGGCGGCTACGTCGGATGGCGACACGGTGCGGTTGTATGTCAACGGGGAGCAGGACGTGGAGTTGAAGCAGCGCGCGGTGCTGGCCTTCAACAAGCATCCGTTGCTGATCGGGGCGGGGCTTGGGATGAAACCGTCATTCTGCGGACGTATCGGCGAACTGCGCCTCTATAACCGCGCATTGTCGCCTGAGGAGATTCGCGCATTGTTCGAGGAGCGGCGCATGGCCTATGGGTGGACGCCGCCGGTCACGCCCGCGCCGCTTGACGGCACAGTCATCGTCGAGACACACGGCAACAATCCTGAGACACCGGGACCGTGGCGCGCGCAGCCGACGCGTCTGCTTGAAACGCTGCACGGCTACACACCGTCCGGAGAACGCGTGAAACAGAATCGCTACGGGGGGTGCATGGACCTGCCGCGCGAGCGCGCGACCGGCTTTTTCCGCACGCAAAAGATCGATGGCCGCTGGTGGTTGATCGATCCCGACGGTTACCGCTTTTACCATGTGGCAATCAATGCGGTCCGCGAGCCGCGGCATGTGCAGAAGCATTTCGGATCGGCCGAGCAATGGGCCGAGAAGGTCACGGTGCAGCTTCGCGACAATGGATTCAACGGACTGGGCAACTGGACCAGTCCGCGGCTGCAACAGGTGACGCAGCCGTTGGTCTGGGTGCGACGCCACGATTTCCTGTTCGCTTTCGCGCGTAAGAAGGGGTTTGTCGAGGCGGCGTCCGGAACACAGGGATTTCCTGACCGCTGCATGCCGGTGTTTCATCCGGAGTTTCCTGCGTTCTGCGAAGCGTATGGACCGGAGCTTGCGAGCACGGCTAACGATCCCACGCTGCTGGGGATCATGACCGAAAATGAAATCC
>JALHET010000374.1:0-2086 GCA_022839525.1 Lentisphaerota bacterium | reverse complement strand
CGGCGGACTTGCTGGACCGCTATCTGGCGAGTGATGCCTCCGATGCGGACCGAAAACCCGGGCGCGATGCGGCGGCGGCATGGCTCATGGCCCGCAAGGGAACGATCGATACAACCGGCCTGACACGGCGCGACCGCTACGAATTTATCGCGTATGCCTTCGGGCGTTACTACAGCATCGTGACGCCCATCGTGCGCAAACATGCTCCGAACCACCTTTATCTGGGATCGCGGATCAACTATTCGCACGGCCAGTTCGACAACCCGTGGTTCTGGAAAATGCTCGCGCCGTTTCACGATGTGGTTTCGGTCAACTACTACAGCCGCTGGGGGGTGCAGGCGGATGAGTTGTCGGACTGGGCTGCGTGGGCCGACCGTCCGATCCTCTTTACCGAGTGGTACGCCAAGGCGCTCGACGTGGTGCCCAAGTTGGCCAACACGCACGGCGCCGGTTGGGTGGTGCGCACGCAGGAAGACCGTGCGCGTTACTACCAACATTTCGCACTCTCAGCGCTGGAGATGCCGAATGTGGTCGGCTGGCACTTTTTCAAATATCTGGACGATCCACCTGAATCCAAAGCGCTGGACAATCTCGGCGGCGCAAACAAAGGGATGTTCGACATTGAAGGGCAACCGCATCTTCCGCTGTTGCAACGTGCGTGTGCCGTGAATCACGAGGTTTATCCGCTCATCGAGTTTTTTGACAAGCGTACAAACGTGTCTCATCTTTTGACCGACGCGAAGACGCGGCAGGATCGCAAAGATGGGGTTATGGCGACCACAAAAGCCAAATTGGAAACGCGAAAAGAAGTGGAGCCGAAACCATGAAAAAGGCAACGCTGTATGGAACGCTGGATGCGGAAAGGCCGCATGTTCGGTTGATCGAGGGGAATCCTGTGGTGAGGAAGCCGGGGCGGATCGCTTGGCTCTGCAAATTGGCGGCGGTGATGCTGGCGGGAACCTGCTGGCGTGGAGGCGCGGCGGAACTTTGTCCCGTGCTTCCCTTCGTGGCGATCACCGGGCGGCCTTCGGCGGCGGATGTCACGAAGAAGGTGGACACCCTCCAGAACGCGGGATATGACCAATTTCTCGTTTATGCGCGCAGCGGTCTCCAGTACACCTACATGGGCGAGGAGTGGCTGACGCTCGTGGAGCAGTTTTGCCGCGAAGCCGAGCGGCGCGGCATGAAAGTGTGGCTCTACGACGAGTACAACTGGCCGAGCGGCACATGCCGCGGGCGCGTGCCGAGCGAGAACCCCGCTTGGCGCGACAGCGAATGGGCCGTGTACCGCAACGACGACGGCACATTCCGCTGGGAAGCGGTGTTGGCGCCGGCGGGCTGGGTGAACGCGTACGAACCCGACGCCGTGGAACGTTTCATCGAACTCACGCACAAGGTCTATGAGAAGCGCCTCGCGCCGTGGCTCGCGAACAAAACCATCGTGGGTATCTTCACGGACGAGCCCGGCCACCCCACGGCCATCCACTTCGAGAAGAAGCCCGTCGTTCATTTCCGCCGGTTTTCGAGTCTGGAAGCCGATTACCGCGCGACGGTTGGACGCGATTTCCGTGCTGACGTTGAACGCTGGATAACCGATCCCCAGGCCGCAGGCGCGGGGGACGTGTGGAGCGTTTACGCCGATCTCAAGGGACGCCGTTTCCGCAGTGCCTATTTCGATACGATCCGTGCGCAGTGCGACCGCATGGGCATTCTTTCCACGGGTCACATGATCAGCGAGAACGATGTACGCGGGTCTTGCCTCTTCAACGGCAATCCTCTCCACGCCCTCAAGGGCCTATCCCTGCCGGGCATGGACGAAATCGGTTCCCGCCCCGAAGCGAACACGGCGGAATGGGTGACGTTGAGCGTGGTGCAGCACGCCATACGCCGCAACGGCCGCGGCGGTCTGGTAGAGCTTTTCGCGCTCGGTCCTAACGACATGACGCCCGCGAGGCTACGCCAAATGATTTGGCTGACGGCGCTACATGGTGTGGATCATTTCCTTGTGTCGATGGAAGTGATGGACATGAAGGGCCTTGTGGAAAAACACGGCTACTTGTCCCCTGTAAACGCGAGCCAGCCCTGG
>JALHET010000044.1 GCA_022839525.1 Lentisphaerota bacterium | reverse complement strand
CACACCTCTTTGCCGGCACCCTCCCAGCCGTGGGTGATGGAGTCGCCCACGAAGACGAGTTCGCCGTTCCCCTGCTTGATCAGGGCCTGTTTCTGCTTGAAGCGGTTGATCCACCACGCCTGGTCCAGTCGGTGGTCCGGCGTCACGGAAGCCCGGAGGGTCTGCCTCACAAACGGCGCGACCGCTTCGGCCCAGATTTCATAACCCTTGGCGTCCGGATGCAGCAGGTCGGGCATGACCGTTTTCGGGAGCGTACCGTCATGCAGGAGGAAGCGGTCGTTGATGTTCATCCAGAAGACGCGCTTGTTGTCCGCGAATTTCCGGATCTCGACGTTGACCGCCTCATTGCGGAGCCTGTAGCCGTCCTGCGGCGTGGCGCCGCGCGGGAAGATCGCGAGCAGCAGCACCTTCGACTGCGGCGCCTTCTGGCCGAGCCTGTCGAGAATCGCCTTGATGCCCGCCACCGTGTCGGCGGTGCTCTCCTGCTCCGGTTTGCGGTGGCCGGTGTTGTTGGTGCCGATCATCACCACGAAGAGCTTGGGCTGGCAGCCTTCCAGCGTGCCGTTGTCGATGCGCCACAGCACATGCTCCGTGCGGTCCGCGCTGATGCCGAGGTTCAGCGCCCTGTACACCCCGTAATACTTGTCCCAAACCTCCTTGCCGCGGTTCTGCCAGAAATCGGTGATCGAGTCGCCGATGAAGACCAGTTCCCAGCCTCCCTGTCTGGCCTTGGCCGCATCGTTTGCGACCCGTTTCTCCCAGCCTTCGCCCCGCGACGCCGGGGTGGTGGAAAGCTGCTGCGCAAACACCGAACCGGCCATCGCGGCCGCCAACAGGAACGTAACCATCGCTCGTTTCATGTCCTTCGCCTCCCTTTTTGTTTGTAGCCTTGAACCTAAACCCCTTGGTTTCCCTTTTGCCAGACCGTGCGGGCCGTGGCCAGCACGGCGTTGTCGGAAGCGCGCCGGATGCGGTGGAGCAAGGCCGGCCCGCCATCCCGCGCCGCCTCGGAAAGGATGGTGTCCCCCCATTTGGCGGCCGCCCGGTACGAAATGTCCAGTTCGCACACGCGCCGTTGCCCGAGCCACTCTGTGGGCAAACACTCGAGTGCCCACTCCACGTAGTGCGCGTTATTCACATGGTTGTTGAAATCGTGGTCGCTGTGGCGCACGGTCAGCGCGGCCGACCACTCCGCCTCCGCGAAGTCCGGCATCTTGCCCGGCGCCTCCGGCACCTCCACCTGCGGCGTGCCCTCGGGGGCAAGCTCGGCGAAGGCCTGCGGCAGCCGCACGATCTTGAGCGTGGACAGGTCCACGTAGAGCCATTCGCTCACGCCCCGCAACAGCACGCGCCCCGCGTCGTCGCGTGCCTCAAAATCGCGGATCGCCGTGAGCCGGCCGCGCAGGCCGGCCGGCCAGGTGCGGATGTTGACGTTATCGCGCCAGACGGCGTAAGCCCCGATCACGAGGTGCAGCCGCGCCAGCATCCAGGTGAAGCCCGTGTCCTGCAGTTCGCGGATGCCGAGTCCCAGCTCGCGCGCGTGATTGCCCGCGATCTCCTGCAAATAGTTGCAATAGGCCGGCAACGTGATCTGGTTGTTCACGCCCGACTCGTACGCGCGCACGCAAAACGTCTCGTCCCGATAATGCCGCGGCAACTTTTTTTCCATCTTCCGCTCCGATCCCCTGCGCCCATGCCGTCCATACGGGCTTCACAAATATGTCAGGTATACTAACACAAAATTTACCGCGTGAACAGAATCTCACTCCTGAGGGGGAACTCCCTGAAACCGCTGGAGCCGCAGCAGCAGTTGAAAGGGGCATTCTGGTCGTACGCCGAGTTTCCGACGTTGACGCATATTATGGGAGAGATGGGGGGCAGGGCAATTCCTGATTTTTCTCTGTGGCTGTTAGGCGGGCTTCCCGGCACAAAAAACATCTGGGAACAAATCAAAAAATCCGCTATGTTTTGGAAGGTTAAGCCCTAATTAAATGGACACACTATGAAACAGGGAAACAAGAACGATGAAAAGGCGGTGACGCCCGCCTTTGTCCGGCTCATGACGGATGCCCAGTTCGCCCTGTTTTCGTATATCCTGTTGCTGGTCGGGGATTCCTCCGACGCGCGCGACGTGCTGCAGGACACCAACCTGACGATCCTCCGCAACGCGTCCCATTATCGGCCCGGTACGCTGTTTATCGCGTGGGCCAAGACGTTGGCGCACTATCAGGTGCTGACCTACCGCAAGAAAAAGAGCCGCGACCGGTTGGTTTTCGACGACGAGGTGTTCCTGCGTCTGGCCGTGGTGGCGGGCGCGTATGGCGGCATCAGGGTCGATCCTGATCCGGCAAGCACGGCGTGGCCGAAGGTCAAGGAAAACGCCGTGATCCCCTATGATTCAGGTTGGGCCGAGGCCACGTACGGCGCGGCCACCAGCCGGCTGGTGATCGCCAAGCAGAATGGGCTGACACAGACGAACGTGTTGGTGTCCTCGGGTGGATATTTCGGCTGGAAGCTCAAACAGAGCCAATGGGGTTACGGGACGTTCAATCTGGCATTGGCGTTTCCCGGAACGGTGACGAATGAATGGGAGGCCGCGCTGGCGCGTGTGCCGGAAGGGTTCCTGTTCGGTGTGAGGTAAACGAAGTGTGGCCGACGCGAGTCGACCACCTGACCCGCTTCGGCCCGGGTCGATTCAGGTGCGTCAAGTCGATTCATGTCGGACAAAAAGAAAGACGGAGAGAACAGCAAATGAAAGCAACAGCGAAAATGATTCTGGCAAGTTTTGCGGTCTGCCTCGCGGCGGGCGCGCTGGCGGTTGAGGTCAGCCAGGTGACGGTCCGGCAGCGCTGGCCGTGGAGCCGGCTGGTGGACATCGACTATGTCTTGTCCGACGTGACACAGAGCGTGGACATCGGGGTCTCCGGGCACAACGGCGTGAACCCGGTCGACCTGCCCGTCCATTCCCTCTCCGGCGACCTGTACGGCGTGGCAAGCGACGGCCTGCACCGCATCGTCTGGGATCCGACGGTGAGCGGTTGTACGAACCAAGGTGTGCTGGCAAAATTTAAAGTCACGCTCACACCTTCGATTTCGCCGCTCTACATGATTGTCGATCTGACAAAGACGCCGGACGACGCTGACCAAATCCAGTATGTCTATGAGTCGGATATCACCAACGGACTCTGGGGCGCGTGGGTGCGGAACCCGGTCACAAACAAAGGTGAGGTGGTCGAGTCCGTGATCTGGACCGGCGTGGCGACCAACGACCTCTACAAGACCGACAAGCTGGTGCTGAGGCGCATTCATGCGGGTAACTATGGCAGGGGGGGCAACGCGAATCTTTCGACCACGCTGACAAAGGATTTCTATGCGGGGGTGTTCGAGGTGACCCAGCGGCAGTGGGAACTGATCAAGGGGGATAAGCCGAGTTACTTCAACAATCCCTCCGATTACGCGACTCGCCCCGTGGAACTAATATCATACGAGGATATCCGGGGTGCGGTGAACAGCGTCCCTTCGATCAACTGGCCTGCTACAGGCCGGAAGATCGTTGCGGCGAACAGTTTTTTGGGAAAGCTGCGGACGAAGACGGGGGTGGCGGACTTTGACCTACCGACGGAGGCGCAGTGGGAGTACCTGTGCCGCGCGGGGACGACAACCGTGTTCAACGACGGCAACGCAGCGGCGACCGTGAGCGGGGCAGAGGATCGTAACAACGCGGACACGAACAAGTTTCTGGAGGTATTAGGGCGGTACAAGTACAACGGCGGTTATTTGGCGGACGGCGTGACCGCACCTGCACAGGGATGCGGGGCGACAAACGGGACTGCGGCTGTCGGCTCCTATCAGGCGAATGCGTGGGGGCTGTATGACACGCACGGGAACGTGTGGGAGTGGTGCCTGGACTGGTACGGGACGTCTGTCAGCGGCGGTTCCGATCCTGAGGGGCCGGGGTCGGGTACTTACCGTGTGAAGCGTGGTGCGGGCGGGTACGACATTGCATCGAACTGCCGTTCGGCGCATCGTTATTATGACAATTCAACATACCAGAACGGCCGTCTCGGCTTCCGCCTCGTGAGAACTTTGCCTTGATCTTGTCCCGCAGGATGCGCACTTTCCCGGAAAGTTTTTAACAAATACAATCAGTTTGATACGCCTCAGATCGTCTAAGAGCCGGATTTGAAGGGACGAGAACGCGAACGGGAATAAACGCGAAAAGACAACAAAAAGACGAGGGACAGAGACGCCGGACTCAGAACTTTGAAGTCGAATGTTGGGCGTCCGGTGTTCGTGTCCGTGTTCGGTCCGGAACGTCCCGCGCTACTGCTGACGGACCGGTAGGGGCGGACGGCCCGGACGCCCCATTACCCGCAGACGGTTGAACGTTCAATGAAACGGATGCGTCCATGTCCAACACCTTTGCGTATCGCTGGGCGGGTCAAAGTTTCCGTTTGCGGGAAACACGCCTGTTCCGTTATGATACGGATATGAAATTCATGGTTTCGCTATTGGCGCTTTGTGTTGTTTTACTCTCCGGGTGCCGCGTGTCCGATGTCCGCGAATTCACCATACGGGTGCCGGCGATGGCGGGTGAGGAGGATGTGGCGCGGATCCGGAAGGCCTTGGCTCCATTGAACGGGGTGAATGAGGAACAGGGCACGTTTGATGTGCAGAAGCGCACGGTCACGCTGACCTACGACTCAATGATGGTTGCGCATAAGAATATTGAAATCGCGATCGCCGAGGCCGGGTATGACGCGAACGACATTCCGGCCATCCGCACCGCCCCAGCGAAATAAGCGGGATGCCATGCGTGGGCTGGTCGCACAGTTCCTTGATCACATCGCCTGCGAACGCGGCCTTTCCGACAACACCCGTGCCGCTTACGGGAAAGATTTGGAGTTGTTCGTCGTTTTTTTGGAGAAAGCCGGGGGAGTCGACGGTTTCCAACAGGTTACGCGCGGGCACGTCCAAGCGTTTCTTGACGAACAGCGCCGGCAAGGCCGTCGCGTGACGACCCGGGCGCGGAGGCTGATCGCCATCAAAGTCTTCTTCGCCTTTCTCTGCGCGGAGGGGTACGTGCCGGACAATGTCGCGGAAGTGATGTCTGCGCCCGCGAAAGGGCGGGGGTTGCCGCATACGCTGACGGAGCCGGAGGTCGCCGCACTGCTTGGTTCCGTTTCGGGGACAACGGCCATGGACGTGCGGGACCGGTGCATGTTGGAATTCCTTTACGCATGCGGGCTGAGGGTTTCGGAACTGACCGCTTTGCGCATTGACGATGTCCGGATTGGGGACGGCGTGGTGAGCTGTGTGGGAAAGGGCGACAAGCAGCGGCTGATTCCACTGGGCGAGGAAGCGTGCCGCCGTTTTGAGCGCTATCTGGCTGAGGCGCGCCCAAAGTATGCGCGCGGGGACGGGAGCGAGAGGCATGTGTTTTTGACCCGGCTGGGCAGGCCGTTTACGCGGCAAGGGGTATTCGCGTTGCTGGTGAAACGGGCTCAGGCCGCAGGAATCGGCACCGCAGTTTCGCCGCATGTGTTGCGTCACTGCTTCGCCACCCACCTGTTGGCGCGTGGCGCGCAGGTCCGCGCGATTCAGGAGATGCTCGGCCATGCGGACATCGCGACCACGCAGATTTACACCCATGTGGACGAGGGCCGGGTGACGCGCACACACGCGCAATTCCATCCGCGCCATTGAGCGAACCCCGAAGCCGCGTAAGCGTCGTGAAAGCCCCACGCAAGGAAGGAGCACGAAAAAAAACTTGGTTTTTTTTAGTTTTTGGTGTTGCTTCTTAGGGAAAATCGACTATGTTGTAAAGCGTTGTGGGTATCGTCCCGCGCAAAAAAAGGAGTATACTTATGGCTAAAAAGGCAACGCCCAAGACGAAAAGCGAAATCATGGCTGCTCTCGCCGCTGCTGCTGATATCAGCAAGAAGCAGGCGGGAGTCGTTTATGAGACGCTGTTGAACATCGCCTACGCTGGCGCTAAAGAGCCCAAGGGCATCATGCTCCCGGGTCTCGGCAAACTGATCAAGGTCAAGCGCGCCGCTCGTAAGGGCCGCAATCCCGCCACTGGCGCGGAGATCAAGATTCCGGCGAAGACGGTCGCGAAATTCCGTCTGGCGAAAGCCGCCAAAGACGCAGTGCTCGGCAAGTAATTGTTGGGACTGTGATCTCTTTTTAGGGTGCCGCACGTTGTGCGGCGCCCTTTTTTGTTGATTGCGGCTTTAACCGGCCAGCGGGTTTTTGCTATCCTTCTTTCATCTAACGCGGGCGGAGCCTGCAACACAAAATTCTCACCGCGAAGTCACGCAGGACACGAAGAGGGGACGAGTCATTAAAAAACTTCGTGCCTTTCGTGCCTTCGTGGTGCAACAACAAGGCACTATGCCCCCCTGATTGTGAAAAGAGGAATCGTGATGGAACGTCTTGAAGAACGGGTCAAGCGTGAACGCCTCGTGTGTGACGGCGGGATGGGCACGCAGCTTCATGCGCTCGGCCTCGCGCCGGGCGAGTGCCCGGAGAAATGGTGCCTTGAAAAGCCTGAACTCGTCCGGTCGGTGCATCAGGCGTACCGCGATGCGGGCAGCGCGATTGTCGAAACCAACACGTTTGGCGGCAACCGCTACAAACTTGCGCATTACGGCTTGGAGGGTGAGGTCATGGCCATCAACCGTGCGGGAGCGGCGCTGGCGCGGGAGGTCGCCGGGGACTCGCAGTATGTGATGGCCAGCCTTGGGCCGACGGGCGCGTTCATGGAGCCGTATGGCGACGAGACGGAGCAGGCGTTTTACGACGCGTTCGCGGCGCAGGCCCGCGCGTTCGAGGAGGGGGGCGCGGACGCCGTGATCGTTGAGACGATGATGGCGATCGAGGAGTGCTGTGTGGCGGTACGCGCGGTGCGCGAGAACACCGGCCTCACCTGCCTTGCGAGTTTTACGTTCGATCCGCAGCCGGACGGCAGCTACGCTTCCATGATGGGGGTGACGCCTGAGCAGTTCGCTGTTCAGGCGTTGGCCGCGGGTGCGCAGATCATCGGCGCGAACTGCGGCACCGGCTCGGATCACATGGTCGGCATCATCGCGCGTCTGCGTGCGGTGACGCAGGCACCGCTGATTGCGATGCCCAATGCGGGCATGCCGGTGCTGGTGAACGGCGAGACGGTTTTTCCCGAGTCGCCGGAAGAGATGGCCTCCAAGGCTGGCCGGCTGGCCGTGGCGGGCGCGTCGATTCTGGGAGGGTGCTGCGGAACCACACCCGCGCACATCGCGGCGATGGCGCGTCAACTGAAACAGACCCGGTGACGGGTGATGAACGAGAGGCGGGAATGGCGCAATGTTGTACTGGCTTGCATCTTATCTGACGACGCTTTGGGGGCCGTTCCGGCTCTTCTCGTCACACCTGATGCTTTTGGCGGCAGGCACGTTGGCGGGGGGGCTGGTCGTTTGGAGTTTTTTGCCGCGTCTCTGGCATGTTCTGCCGACCGACCGCGGCAAAATACTGGCTGCGGATAAAGGGATGAAGTCGGCCGGGAAACCCACCGGCGCCGGTCTTTTAATCTCGCTTCTCGTGGTTCCGGTCTTGGCGCTTTTTGTGCCGATGGGACGCTGGGAACTGGGTGTGGTGGCGTGCCTGTATCTCAGCATGCTCACCGGGTATCTGGACGACCGCAGCAGCCTGCCGTGGGGCGAATTCAAGAAGGGGTTGCTGGATTTGGTGGTGGCGCTGCTGGCCGCCTATTTCCTCTTCAAGGGGCAAGGCTCGGACGTGTGGCTGCCGTTTTATAAGCAGACGCTGCATGTGCCACCCACGCTCTACATCCTGTGCGCGGCGACGCTGCTCTGGCTCACGATGAACGCCACGAACTGTTCGGACGGTGTGGACGGGCTGGCCGGTTCGCTCACGCTGCTTTCGCTTTTCGCTTTGGCCGGGTTACTTTACGGCGTGGTCGGGTATCGCCCGATTGCCGACTATCTGCTGATTCCCCATAATCCCGATGGTGCGCGCTGGGCCATTCTGGTGGCGTCAATGGCCGGTTCGCTGGCAGGGTATTTGTGGCACAACGCCGAGCCCAGCCGTGTGCTGATGGGGGATGCGGGATCGCGTCTCTTGGGTATGTTGGTGGGCGTGGCGGTGCTGGTGGCGGGGAACCCGTTTCTGATTGTCGTGGTCTCGCCGGTGGTGCTGGTGAACGGCGGCACCGGCTTGTTTAAGCTCATCCTGTTGCGCGCGTTCCGGCGGATCGGGTTCGATGTGCGCCCCCCGCATATGCTCACGCAGGATGCGGCCGCCAAACAGTCGCCGCTGGTCAAGGCGCTCCACAGGATACGGTTTCCTTTGCACGACCACTGCCGCAAGAACATGTGCTGGAGCAACGCGCAGGTTCTGATGCGGTTTGTGCTGATCCAGTCGTTCCTGACGCCGCTGTTGTTTGTGATTCTGGTCAAGATCCGTTAATGCCCTACGGGTCGGTAAGGCCAATAAAAGACAAGCTGTTTGCGTGAAGGCAGGAGGCAGAAGGCAGAAGACAGGAGGTAGAAAATGACGTCAGCGACTCGCTTCGACGCGGTTCATTCTGTCTCCTTGCTCCTGATTTCTTGGATTGCGGGCTCCGCCCGCGTTGGGGGCGTGTATGAGAAAAGTGATCTTCATTTCATTGGGCGAGCGTGACCGCCTGCTGGTGGACGGCCCGTCGTTTCTGGCCGTCCACGCCGGGATAGAACCCCGGGACGTGATCCATCTCGACGATCTGGCCGAACGCGCGTTGGAGCCGGACGACGGCACGCTGGCGGCTTGTTTTTCCGGAGACGCGGAGTATGTGGTGGGGTGTTCCCGGCCGCGTGCCGCGCGCGCGTTGCTGCGGTTCGCCGGAATCGGGCTCAACGGAAAAACCATCGGGTGGGTGGCGTTGCCGTTCGACCGCGAGGCGCTCAAGCGCGAGTGCGGTGTGCCGTGGTATCCCGTCATCGACCGGGATCTCTGCACGGGATGCGGGACGTGCCACGACTACTGTTTGTTTTCCGTGTATGCGGCGACCGGCGCGGCCGCCGGGTCGGAGGGGCGCCTGCGTGTGGCTGAACCGCTGAACTGCAAGACCGGTTGCCCGGCCTGCGCGCGGCTCTGCCCGACGGGCGCGCTGCTCTTCCCCTTTTCACCCGAGGCGGAACTCAACGGGGAGGTCGAAGAGCCCGCACGCCGCAACGCGGACATCATCGCGGAGGCGCTGGGTGACGACCCCATGCGCCTGTTGGCTGAACGCCGCAAGCGCAAGGGATTGATCGACCCGGAAAAATTCAGGCAGGCGGAGAAAGACCGCATCCTCTATTCGGGCGTGCTGTAGGCGGCGCGCTGGAGGGTGGCATGCGGCCTCCGGTGGGGATACGTGTCGGGACGTCGCGGGCCACCGGATGATTGGAGAGGAATTTGAAAAGGAAAGAACCATGATGCCGTTGCCGATACGCCTCTTGCGCGAGATCCCGCCGCGTCTGCTGTGGAAGTTTGCGGTGGGGGCGGGGCTCGGCAATCTGAGGGCGATCCGGCGTTTTGAGCGGCGCAAAAAGCGGGGTGTCGTTTTCCCGCCGTTCGTGTTCATCAGCGTCACCCAGCGGTGTAACCTCGTGTGCAAGGGGTGCTGGGCCACAGGGGTCGCTGATCCGGTCGACATGCCGCCGGAGCTGTTGCATGCGGTCGTGACCGGAAGCCGCGCGCAGGGCTGCCGGTTTTTCGGTATCCTCGGCGGCGAGCCTCTGCTGTTGCCGTGGCTCACGGATTTCTTCGGGGCGCACCGGGATTCCTATTTCCAGCTCTTCACCAATGGCCAGTTGCTCGATGACGCTGCTGCGAGGCGGCTGCGCGAGTCCGGCAACGTCTCGCCGTTGATCAGTATCGAGGGAGAAGCCGGATCGTATGCGGACCGGCGGGGTGACGGGCAGGCTTACGGTAAGGCGCTGGAGGCGCTGGCGTGCTGCAGACGTCACGGGCTTGTCACAGGCGTGGCGACCAGCGTGTCGGTGTCGAATTTCGCCGATGTGGCGACGCCCGTGTTCATCGACGGTATGGTTGCGCGGGGCGCGCATTACGTCTGGTATTACATTTACCGGCCGTCGGGGCCGGAGCCGGGGTTCAACGAGGCGCTGGACGACGCGCAGGTGTGCGCCTTGCGGAAGTTCCTGCTGGAGCAGCGGCAGCGATGCCGGTCGGCGGTGATCATCGATGCGTACTGGGATCACGAAGGCAACGCGCTCTGCCCTGCGGCGACGGGGATCAGCCACCACATCAACGCGGCCGGCGACGTGGAGCCGTGCCCGCCGGTGCAGTGCTCCGACTGCCGTGTCAGCGCGGCGGGAGACGTGGCGTCAACGGTCGCGGGTTCGCCGTTTCTGGAGGCATTCCGCGCGGCGGTGCCGGGGCTGACGCGCGGCTGCGTGCTGATGGATCACCCGTCCGAACTGGCGGCGTTGGCCGAGCGTTGCGGGGCGTGCGACAGCAGCGGCCGAGGACGTTTCTTTGAGGAGTTGGCGTCACGGCCTGTGCTCGGGTGCCATAACCACGGCGGCGCGCCGATGCCCGAAACATCGTGGCTCTACCGGTTCGCGAAAAAACACTGGTTTTTCGGGTTTGGCGCGTACGGCTGATTTTTGCGTCGGCGTGAAAACCGTATGAAGCGAGGTGCGCTTGCAAAACTTTCCGCGCCCGGTGTTTTGCCAGAGCCTCGTGAGGCAGGGAGACGCATTGTGAAAACGGCACTTTTTGATTTGGACGGCACACTGATCGATTCGCGCGCGGATTTGGCGTTGGCGGTGAACCTGACGCGCGCGGATTTCGGTCTGCCGCCGAAAACGGAAGCAGAGGTGGTGGCCTGCGTCGGCGAAGGCATGCGGCTTTTGATCGAGCGCGCGATCCCGGAACGGCCTGACCAGTGGGGCGCCATGCTGCTGCGTCAGCGCGTCAACTATCTGGCGCACTGTTTAGACCGGACGAC
>JALHET010000373.1:2256-3324 GCA_022839525.1 Lentisphaerota bacterium | reverse complement strand
GCGCCGCTTGCCGTCCGGTTGAGCAAGCCAAAGATAAAGACCGCCAGAACGCCGGGCGAGACATAGCCTTGGAACTCTTGGATGTAGGTGAAGATGCCGCCGAACTTCGGATCGTCCAACAGCGGCGCCACCACACAGCCGATGACCACGAAGACACCCACGCTGATGCGACCGATCGCGACAAGCTGCTTCTGCGTGGCCTGCCTGTTGACATACGCATGGTAGATGTCAATTGAGAAAATCGTGGAGGCCGCGTTGAGCACAGCGGCAAGCGACGAGACGATCGCGCCCAGCAACGCCGCAATGATGAATCCGAAGAGCCCCTTCTTGCCCATGCACAGCTTGGCGATCAGCAGGCCCAGCGCGGTGTCGCTCTTGTAGGCGACAGTCGTGTTCTTCTGCGCGGCAGCGGCCTTGGCGGTCACCTCAGCGTTGTAGGCCTTCACGATCGGCATTTTGTCCGCGTTCTGCGCCTGCCACGCTTCGGAGGGCGAGAGTACGGTGAAGCCGAGATCCTTGCTGACGCCCGCCTCGTGCGCGGCCACGTAGTCGGCGACCGCACTGTCCGCCATGTCCTTGTCGAAGAGGTTGAACGCGATGATGCCGGGGAAAACGATGATGAAGGGGATCAGCAGTTTCAGCGCCGCCGCGAAAACGATACCCTTCTGACCCTCGGCCAGCGAAGCCGAGCCGAGCGTGCGCTGCGTGATGTACTGGTTCAAGCCCCAGTAGTAGATGTTGGGAATCCAGAGCCCCAAGCAGAGCGCCGTCCAAGGGATGATGGTATCGGTCTTAGGCAGGAACATGTGAAGTTTGTCGGCATTGAGCGTGAAAAAGCGCTGGAACGCCCCCATCTCTGCCGTCACCACCGGCGGCACCGCATCGGCTACGGTGGTCGCGCCGACCCCGTACGCCAGTTCGGCGACGTTGGCGACACCCAGCGCCTGAAATGCGAAATAGGCGATCAACGCGCCGCCGATGATCAGCGCCGTGCCTTGGATCAGGTCGGCCCACGCGCAGGCTTTGAGACCACCCGCCGCCACATAACCGGCGGCCAGCAATCCCATG
>JALHET010000373.1:0-2108 GCA_022839525.1 Lentisphaerota bacterium | reverse complement strand
CTCCGGCATGCGCTAGCAGGTCGCGCATCGGCAACGCGCCGGCGTAGATCACGCCGCACAGCGACACGCCGACCAAAATCACCATCATGAAGAGAGCCATGATCGAGCGCGCGTGCTTATTGTAGCGGTGCTCCAGAAAACCGGGAATCGTGTAGATCCCCGTCCTCAAGAAGTAGGGCAGAAAGGCGAACGCCACAAAGACCAGCGTGACCGCCGCCATCCACTCGTAACTGGCGATCGCGATGCCCAGGTAGGACGCGGCTTGACCGGACATGCCGACAAACTGCTCCGCCGAAATGTTGGCCGCGATCAGCGAGATGCCGATCAGCCACCAGGTCAGCCCGCGCCCCGCCAGAAAGTAATCCGCCGCGTCGCTCTCTCCGCTTTGCGCGCTCTTGCTCTTCCAGAGGCCGACACCGATTACCGCCGCGATGAACCCCACAAAAATGACAATGTCCAAGACACCCATTATTCTCTCCTCGCTTTCGCTTACCTGACGCCGAAGCGGTACTCAGTCGTCGACTTATAGACCGCGCCGGGGCGCAGGATCGTAGACGGAAAACCGGGGTGGTTCGGCGAGTCGGGATAATGCTGAGTCTCCAGGGCCAGCCCGCCGCGGTGGCAGAGATTCTTGCCTGCTTGCTTGCCCGGGATCTTGTCCGTCAGGAAGTTACCGCAGTAGAACTGGATCCCCGGCTCTGTGGTCCACACCTCCATGTAACGCCCGGTCGTCTTCTCAAACACGGCCGCGGCCGGTGCCAGCCTGCCGCTCTGGTTGTTGAGCACCCAGTTATGGTCGTACCCGCTACCGAACCGGAGCTGCTCATTGTCCGCCTTGATGCGGGCGCCGATCTCCCACGGCGTCGTGAAGTCAAACGGCGTACCTTTGACCGGCACCACCTCACCAGTAGGGATCAGCCCCTTGTTGACCGGTGTCATGTGATCCGCGAACAGCGTCAGCTCGTGATCCAGAATCGTGCCCTCGGCCTCGCCCTTGAAATTGAAATAGACATGCTGGGTCAGGTTCACCGGTGTGGCTTTATCCGTCACCGCCTCGTACTCGATGCGCCACACATTCTCCGGCGTGAGCCAGTAACACACCGTGACATCCAGCTTGCCGGGATAACCCTGATCGCCGTCCGGGCTGCTCATCGTAAACTTCACACCCACCGTCAGCCCATCGGAAAGCGGCTCGCTGTCCCACACCATCACGTCGAAACCCTTGTCGCCGCCGTGCAGCGAGCAGGGAAGGCCGCCGGGCTCGTTGTTGAGCGGCAGGGTGTAGGTCTTGCCGTCCAGAACAAACTTGCCGTTCGCGATACGGTTGCCGTAACGCCCGATCAGCGAGCCGAAGTATTTATCGTACTCCTCATACCCCGAAACATCGTTGAACCCGAGCGTGATGTCGGCCTTGGCACCCGTGCGGTCCGGCGTGTAGAGCCGCACGACCTTGCCGCCGTAATCACTCACATCCATCACCACGCCCCCCGCACCGGTCAGCGTGTAGAGATGAACCAGCTTCCCGTCCCGCGTCTTCCCGAAAGGCTTGACCACCACCGAAGGCTCGCAGGCATACCGCATATCATCTCCGTCCTTGACATTCAAAAACGAACGGCAACCGCATACTATAACGCCGCACGCCGCAACACACATCGCCGCATAACGAGTGTTTCCCATTCTCACAACCCCAGTCTTTTGTCGATACTTTTCGTACGCCGCCCCCATCGGCTCTGCCTCGGAAACAGCGCGCTTCCATCGTTGAAACTCATTGGCATCCAAGTAAGGCTTACAGAAAGCCTTGTTTATCTGGAACCACCTATGGAATATCAATGGTTGGGGATTATATACCATCCGTCTACCGTCACCAAGGCCAATTTCAGGGTTGTCCGTAACCGTTGTCCGTAACCGGTTCGTCGTTTTAAATTACCTGTCCCCTAGTTGCCCCTTCCGGTTGCCCCGCGCTTGATATCACATTCGGTGCGTGTTATCTTCTGTCTATGACGAAACAGGAGATAGAAGTCTATTTTGAACGCCTGTCGGAGATCCTAGGCACGTACAGTGTGGTGGGAGAGATTGCCCTTTTCGGTGGAGCCGCGATGGTGTTGGCG
>JALHET010000372.1 GCA_022839525.1 Lentisphaerota bacterium | reverse complement strand
AACAACGTTTTCAAGCACCACGATGGAGTTCGAGACCAAGATGCCGACCGAGAGTCCAATGGCCAGCAGCGTGGACTGGTTGAGCGTATAACCGGCTAACCCCATAAAGAAAAGCGAAATGATGATGGTGACTGGCATGGCCAGCGCGACCACAAACGTGGCGCGGATGTTGACAAGGAAAAGGAACAGGATCGCCGCGCATAGCAAGATACCAGAGAAGATGTCGTCGATCGTCGCATCCACCGAGGCCTGCACGTTGCGCGCGTCGTCGTCAACCCAGATCAACTCCATGCCCGGCGGCAAGGTTTTAATGACCTCTTTGAAACGCTTTCGTGACTCTTTGACTACGGCAACGGTGTTGCCTTCCGACTTTTTGACGATTCGCATCGCGACGCCTTGACGCCCGTCCAGAAACGCGCGCTCCCGCACCTCCTCCGGCGCGACCCGCACGGAACCGAGATCCTTGAGGGTACGGCGTCGGCCATCGCGCGTGGCAACCTCCAGCGTCTCAATCTCTTCAACCGTGTCGTATTCTCCATAAAAGCGCACGTTGTACTCGCTACCTGCCTCGCGGATACGTCCGCCGGGCACGTTGACGATGCTGCTGCGCAACGCAGCAACGATGTCCCAACTGGTCAGGCCCGCCGCAACAACCTTGTCGCGATCCAGTTCCACCCAAACCTCGCGCTCATTGCCGCCGGTAAGTTCGATTTTCTCCACGCCGCGCACGGTGGAGAAGCGGTCATCCAGCGTGTTGTCGGCGTAGTCATAGAGTTCATCAACCGGAATGTCCCCGGTCAGGAACATGCTGGCCACGGGAACTGCGTTGATGTCCACTTTTTCAATGATCGGCCGGTCGGCGGTGTCCGGCAGGTCGGGCAAAACGGCGTCCAGTTTTTCCCGCACGTCGTCAGCAGCGACGTTGACATCTACGCCCATTTCAAACTCAAGCACAACTAAACTGACGTTTTCCTGACAGGGCGAGTAGATGTGCTTCAGGCCGTCCAGACCCGATACCGCGTCTTCGATATGCTTCGCCACGTCTTTTTCCATGTCTTCGGGCGACGCGCCGAGCCAGGTGGTCGTGATCGTGATATAGGGGATATCGATACTCGGCAGGAATTCGAGCGAGAGTTTGCGCCAGGTGTTAAGTCCCAGCGCGATCAGAGCGATGAGCATACAGCTCACGGCGACGGGGCGTCTGGTGGAGGCATTAGCAAGGAACATAAGTAAAGGTGGGGTAAGGGGTTAAGATTTAAAAACTGAAAACAAAGGTTGATTTAACGTACGCTCACCGCGATGCCGTCAGTGGCTTGGGATTGGCCTTCGAGTAAGATCTGTTCACCTGCCGATAGTCCTTCAAGGATTTCGGTCCAGCCGTCATTGCGCAGGCCGGTTTTCACATCGCGCATGTTGGCCTTGCCGTCTTTGACAACGAAGACGACCGAGCGGTTCAAGCGCGCCACAATGGAGGCGTCCGGCACGGACAGGCCCTCACGTTTCTCGAACACAAAGGAGAATGCGGCCATGTTGCCGGGGACGGCTGCAGGATTGTCCTTGATCAGACCTTTCACTTCAAAGGTGCGCAGGATGGCGTCGATCGTTGGGCTGCGGTAGATGACGGGATAGGAACCCAAATCCTCTCCATCAGCTGAGAGCCTGAAGGTGGCCTTGTTCGGTTCTGCCTCGGCGTAGAGCGCGGCGGGCAGATAGGCGGTGGCCTCGACAACGGAGGGATCGTCAATGCGCAGGACAACCTGTCCGGCGTCGAGTTGCTCACCCGGCTCGGCCGCGCGCTTGTTGACGATACCGGAGATCGGCGCGATGATGCGCGTATCGTCCAATGCCTTCTGTGCGATGCGCAAGGCGGCCTCGGCTTGCACGACCCGCGCTTCGGCGAGTTCCACCTCGGCCTTCGTCAGACGCAGGGCGGCCTGGGTGACGATATGCGCGGTTTCGTAAATCTCAAACTCGTTGTCGGTCACGGTGCCTTTTTCATGGAGGCGGCTGTAACGCTTGAAGTCCCGTTCGGCCTTCAGGCTTTCGGCGGCGGTTTTTTCCGATGCGGCACGGCTGACCGCACAGGCGGCGCGCGCTACGGCCAGATC
>JALHET010000043.1 GCA_022839525.1 Lentisphaerota bacterium | reverse complement strand
GCGCGGCGTGACAACCAGCTATGATTATGACGCCCTCGGTCAGCTTGCCGGAATAGCCTACAGTGACGCAACGCCGGATGTCGCGTTCGGATATGACCGCATGGGCAACATGGTCTCCGTCACGGACGCGAGCGGGACCCGCGTGTTCACCCATGATCCTGACGGGCAGACGCTTTCCGACACCTTGTCAGCCTCGGGGCAAGAATTTGCATTGTTGGAATCGCACGATACGTTCGGGCGCAACACCGGTTATACGCTTTCAAACACTGTGGGCGGTGTCTCATCATTGATTGCCGAGACGGAGCAAGGTTATGATGCCTTCGGGCGTATTTCCGAAGTGTCCGTCTCAGGCATCCCCGCTCCGTTCCGTTATGGCTGGTTGCCCGGTTCCGAACTCCAACAGTCTCTCGCCATGCCCAACGGCGTGACGCGGCAAATAGCCTGCGAACCCGGTCGCGACCTTGCCTCTTCCGTTGTCCACACCAACGCGAGCGGCACCGTCCTCACGCGGCGCGTGTTCTCCTATGACGCGGCGGGTAATCTGGCCGAACGTACCCAATACCGCCTTGGCGACGCCACCAACCGCCTGGACGTGTTCTCACAAAACGCGCGGGGCGAACTGGTGTGCGCCGCCCTCGGCACGAACAGCTATGCGTACGCTTTTGATGACATCGGGAACCGTCTGGCCGCAGACGAGCCCGGATTTTCCGCCGTCTATTTTGCGAACAGTCTGAACCAGTACACGCGCATTTCCAACTCCGTGCCTCCGTGCGAGTTCATCCCCGTTTTCGACGCGGACGGCAACCAGACGTTGATAAAAACTTCCACCGGTATCTGGCATGTCACGTACAACGCTGAAAACCGTCCAGTCTGTTTTTCCAATGACACCGCCGTGATCGATGGCATACGACTACATGGGGCGGCGGTTCGAATACAAAGAAACGGCCAGCGGCGCGGTCGCCCGGCACGAGCGTTATCTGTACCGTGGTTATCTGCAGATCGCCGCGCTCGACCTGCTGGACGGGACGAATGTGATTCACGCCATCGCATGGGACCCGACCGAGCCCGTCGCCACGCGCCCGCTCGCGCTGCAAACCCAGTCCGGCTGGTTCACCTACGGTTTCGACCAAGTCAAGAATGTCACCGAGCTGTTCGACGCGTCAGGCGGTATCGCCGCCGCGTACGACTACGCGCCTTTTGGTGCAGTCACGGGATCATCAGGCCCGGCCACCGCGATTAACCCCCTGACATTTTCATCTGAGATTGATGACGCAATTCTAGGACTGATCCATTACACCTTCCGGCTTCTGAACACGCTGGAAGGAAGGTGGTTTGGACCTGACCCTGTTGGAGATTTGTCGTTTAGAGAAAAATATTCTCAACGCACCCAAGTGCAGAATGAACACCATTCATACTTGTTTTGTGCAAATTCTGCCTTAGAGACAATAGATCCGGACGGCGCTATGGCTCAGCCTTTGATTGATCGACGCCATCCGCCCAAGGGGAAACGGTTAATTGTTGTTTCCCCAAACACCATTTTAATAGTGTATGGACACCATTTTCTCGAAAACATTTGGAACATTGTAGCGAGTACCGACAATGACAAGGGGTGCGCCTATGCGGCGGTTGTAACGTGCATGGCCGGGGCAGTGCCCAATGAGATACCGCTTCCAGGGTATTCGGCAGCGCAAGTGTTTTGTCTGTAAATTCGTCAGGCGGGTCATACCGGCATGCCCTCCATGCTGAGATAGATTTTCCCGGTCTCCCATTCCTCGCTGGTCTCCGAGAGCACGGCCGACACGAGCCTGAGCAGCGAGGCCTCGTTGGGGAAGAGCCCCGCGGCGCGTGTCCTTCGGCGCACCTGCCGGTTGAGGTTCTCCGCCATGTTGCTGGTCCGCAGCCTGCGGCGCACCGGCTCGGGAAGGGCGAGGACGGCGAGGCCTTCACTGATCCGTGTGCGAGGTGATACGTCACGCCCCGATGCGCCTGATTCCAGGTTCCTCCTGTTTCGGCTAGGGTGTCCATGACTATGGCATGCCGCGGTGGAAACGGAATCAAATCGTTTTTGTTGCGGGACAGGCGGGAAATCAATATACTACCGCGCCATCTTTCGCAGCCTTCATGCCCGGAGCATGTTGTGAGCGGAAGTCCCCAATCCGAAAAGCATGGAGATGCCCCATATGGCCCGCAAAAAATCCGCCCAATGCGCCTGTAAGATGACAGCGAGGAAACCTGTCAAGGCTGCCGCAACCGCAAAACTTCCCACCCAGAACGCCAAGCTGATCGCCTGGGTCAACGAGATCAAGAAACTGTGCCAGCCAAAGGATGTGGTGTGGTGCGACGGGTCAAAGAAGCAGTACAACGAACTGTGCGGGCAGATGGTCGCCAAAGGCTCCTTCATCAAGCTGAACCCGAAGAAGCGCCCCGGCTGCTATTTGGCCCGGTCGCATGAATCGGACGTGGCGCGCGTTGAGGACCGCACCTATATCGCCTCGAAGAAGCAGATCGACGCCGGGCCGACCAACAACTGGGAAGACCCCGAAGTTTTGAAGAAAACCCTGCTTGGCCTGTACAAGGGTTGCATGCGGGGCCGCACGATGTACGTTATCCCGTTCTCAATGGGGCCGCTGGAGTCGCCGGTCGCGAAGATTGGCGTCGAGATCACCGATTCCCCCTACGTCGTTGTGAACATGCAGATCATGACCCGCGTGGGCACCAAGGTTTTGAAGGCGCTGGGCAAAGACGGCGAGTATATCCCGTGCCTGCACTCGGTCGGCGCCCCGCTGAAGAAGGGTCAGAAAGACGTCCCGTGGCCGTGCGCCCCGATGGACAAGAAGTACATCGTCCAGTTCCCTGACGAGGGGTCGATCTGGTCGTTCGGCTCGGGCTACGGCGGCAACGCGCTGCTCGGCAAAAAGTGCTTCGCGCTGCGCATCGCGTCGGTGCTGGCGAGGAAAGAGGGCTGGATGGCCGAGCACATGCTCATCCTGAAACTCACCTCGCCCGAGGGCAAGGTCTATTACATGACCGCCGCGTTCCCGAGCGCCTGCGGCAAGACCAACCTCGCCATGATGCAGCCGGCGCTCAAGGGGTGGAAACTGGAGACGATCGGCGACGACATCGCGTGGCTCCGCATCGGCGAAGACGGTCGCCTGTACGCCATCAACCCCGAGAACGGCTTTTTCGGTGTGGCGCCGGGAACCTCTGCGGTTTCCAACCCCAACGCGCTGGAGTCCTGCAAGAAAAACACCATTTTCACGAACGTCGCCCTGACGGACGACGGCGATATCTGGTGGGAAGATATGGGCGTTCCTGCCCCGAAGCACGCGATCGATTGGCGCGGGAATGACTGGACCCCCGACATGATCGATGAGAAGACCGGCAAGAAAAAGCTGGCCGCGCACAAGAATTCCCGTTTCACCGCGCCGGCCAGCCAGTGCCCCGTGATTGCCTCTGAATGGGAAGCTCCCGAGGGCGTGCCGATCGACGCGATCCTGTTCGGCGGCCGCCGCCCGTCCACTATCCCGCTGGTCAATCAGGCGATGGACTGGACGCACGGCGTGTTCATGGGTTCGGCCGCCGGTTCCGAAATCACCGCTGCGGTGATTTCCGACAAGATCGGGCAAGTCCGCCGCGATCCCATGGCGATGCTGCCGTTCTGCGGCTACAACATGGCCGACTACTTCACGCACTGGCTGAGCATGGCGATCCGCACGGATGCGGCCAAGCTGCCCAAGGTGTTTTTTGTAAACTGGTTCCGCAAGACGCCCGAAGGCAAGTGGCTGTGGCCCGGTTACGGGGAAAACAGCCGCGTCCTGAAATGGATCTGCGAACGCATCGAGGGTACCGCGAAGTGCCGCGAGACCCCGATCGGCATCATGCCGACCGAAGACGCGATCGACCTGAACGGCTGTGACGTGCCCGCCGCCGACATGAAGGCGCTGCTGGCTGTCGATGTCGAAGGCTGGAAGAAGGAGCTGGCCGGTGTCGCCGAATCGTGGCAGAAGTTCGGCGCGCGCATGCCGTATGCCCTCAAAGCCAAGCTGGCGGAGATCCAGGCTCGCCTGAACGCGGCGAAATAAGCGTGCTTCACGCTGAAGTGAAAACGGGTCCGGGGTGATGCCCCGGCCCCGTTTTTTTGCGCCGCGTGCCCGCCCGCATATCTGTTTGTCCGGGCCGGATGAAAACGGTAAACTGCTGGACATCAGGTTTGACAAGCAACGCGCAAGTGTGGGGGAACCGTTCATGGTCGGGGTTTGGGTCAGGAGAAGTTTGCGGCACTACCGCGTGCGGCACCTCGTGTTCGCGGGAACCGTGGCGCTGACCTCGGCGATTCTCTGCGCCGCGCTGCTCACGGGCGAATCGTTGCGGCAGGGGCTGTTCCGCGATCTGAAGGCGCGGCTCGGTGACGTGCGTTCGGCGGTCTATCTTTCGGAAGGGGTCTTCCCGGCTTCGCTGGCGCAACGCCTGCCGGACACCCAGGCCGCCCTGTTGCTCAAGGGAGAGCTGCTGACCGCCAATGGGGTGGTGTGCGCGGGCCGTGCTCAGGTCATCGGCATGACTTCCCCTTCCGGTAGGGACGGCTCCCCGAGCCGTCCGCCCGAGGAGAGCGGCCTGTTGCCCGCCGCACTCAACGCCCGCGGCCGCGAAGTGATGCCGGGGGCGGAAGGGGCAATCCGGTTTGAAAAGCCGCCGCTCCTCTCGGCGGAATTGCCGCTAGGCGCGGCCAAGGAAGAGCGCATGGTCCGGCGGGCGGTGGGGTTGGGGCCGGCGGACGGTTCCTCCGCGCCCGGCCGGTCTTTCCTCACTCCGGATTTCGCGCTGCGTGCCGCCCCGGTGCCGCCGGTGAACATTTTCCTGCCGTTCGAGGCGCTCGCCCAAGACGCGGGCGTGCCGGGCATGGCCAACCTGCTGGTGTCGCCGGCGGAACCGCAGGAGCTGTCGCAGGCGCTTGAGCGTGTGCTGACGCCGGAAGACGCGGGTCTCGTGCTGGAGACTCTCCGCACGCCGTCTGCCGCGAGTCGCGAGTCGGGTGTCGTTGTCAAACCCCGAGGCGTGTTTCTGCCGCGTGCGGTGCCTGAGGCCTTGGCGGCAGCCGGGCTGCAACCGGAATGTGCGGTGTTTCATCTGGCCGATGCGTTCGGGGCGGGGACGAACGCGACCCCCTATGGGTTTGTGGCGGGGCTGACGCCGGACGGTGTGTGTGTGCCGCGTGACCTGAAGGATGATGAGATTGTGATCAACGCCTGGCTTGCCGGGATTTTAGACGCGAAAACCAACGATACGGTGACCCTGCATTGGCGGCGCTTTGAGGAGGGGGGGCGGCTGGTTCCCGACAGCCGCGCCTTCCGGGTGCGGGAGGTGGCGGCGATGGAACAGGCGGAAGCCGTCAAAGCCGCGATGCCGGTTTTCCCGGGACTCGAAGGTGTGGACAGTTGCGCGGCGTGGGATGTGGGTCTGCCGATGGATGAGGAAAAGCTGAAAGACGCCGCCAACGAGGCGTACTGGAAACAGTGGCGGGCGACGCCGAAAGCGTTTCTCACGTTTGCTGCGGGCAAGGCCTGTTTCGGGACGTTCTTCGGCGAGACGATGAGCGTGCGGGTGTTGGCGGACGAGGCGGGGACGCGCCGCGCCCTGAAGGCGCTGACGCCTGCGCAGGCGGGGTTTGTGGTGCGGCCGGTCTGGCGGGAGGGCGTCATGGCCGCGCAGGGCTCGACCGATTTCCGTCTGCTGTTTGCGGGCATGGCGTTCGTGCTGGTGGCGGCGGCGCTGCTGCTGTCGGCGCTTTCGCTGTCGCTCTCTCTGGAGACGCGCAAGGGCGAGGTGGCGCTCTTCAGCGCGCTGGGCTGGAGCCGGGGCAAGGTGGTGGGGACACTGTCCGCCGAGTGGGGCGTGCCGTTGGCGGCGGGCGCTTTGGCGGGCGGCGGTTTCGGCGCGGTTCTGGCGCGGGCGCTGGTGTGGAGTCTGGAACGTTTCTGGCGCGGTGCCTTTGCGGGCGCGGGCGTGACGGTTCATTTTTCCGCGCGGGTGGCGGGTGTGGCGGCAGGCGCGGCGGCGGTGCTGACGCTGGCCGTTTTGCTCAGGACAGTCAGCCGGTTCGCGAGGGCCTGCCCGGTTGAGGTGTGGCAGGGGAGGGGAACGGCAGGGGAAAATGGGCGCGGCAGAGGGGCGGGATGGGAAAGCGTGGCCGGCGGCGGGCTTGCGGCAGGCGCGCTGGCGGTGATGGCGCTGTGTCCGGGCGGCGCGGCGGCGAACGGCGCGTTTTTCGGCGCGGGGTTTCTACTGCTGGTCTCGCTGCTGTTGTTTGTGAAGACGGCGGGAGAGGCGTGGTGGGGAGCGGAAAAGGAAACGCAGGGGCCGGCGGGCGCCGGAATCAGGCGGGCGGTGCAGATGCCGCGCCGCAGCGCGCCGGTGGTGCTTCTTTTGGCGGCAGGCCTGTTTCTGTCGGTCGGCGTCCTGGCGATGAAGCGCGACCCGGCAGCGGGATGCGAGCACCCGTGGTCCGGCAGCGGGGGGTTCGCGTCGATCGTCACGTCGGTTTCCGCGATGGAACGCGGGCGCGGTGTGGAGCTGGCGCGCAGGGTGAGCGGCGGCAAGGGTGTGGTGCCGGTGCGCGTGCATGACGGGGATGAGGCAGGGTGCCTCAACATGAACCGGCCGCAGACGCCGCGCTTGCTCGGCTTGGACGCGCGCGCCATGGCACGCGCGCGGGCGTTCGAGCCCGAAGACGCGGGCGGGGTCTGGACGCTCATCGAGCGGCCTCTGGAGGACGGGGCTTTTCCGGCGCTGGCGGCGGACCAGACGATGCTGCACTACAGCCTGAAGGCCAAGGCGGGGCTGGCGGACGGCACGGTGCTGAATTACGCGGGCAGGGACGGCACGGTCTGGCGCGTGCGGATTGTGGGCGCGCTGCCGGTGCGCAGCGGCATTTTGCAGGGCGCTCTGATTGTGGACGAGCGGGCGTTTGTGAAGATGTTCCCCGACGAAGGCTATCGGATGTGGCTGTGCGATTACGCGCCGTATCTGTTGCGGGAGGCGGGGGACAAGAGGAGACCCGCCCGGAGACCGGATGCCGCCGACGGGGCTCAGGTGGGGAAGCTGCGGCATCCGGAACCCGGGGTGACGGTCGAGACGGTGGAGGAGCGGCTGCGTTTGCTGGGTTCTGTGGAGAGCGCCTATCTCGACATGTTTCTCGTGTTGGGCGGGCTCGGCGTTGTGCTGGGCGTGTTGGGGATCGCGCTGGTAGTCCTGCGGAGTGTGGAGGAGCGGCGCGGCGAGCTGGCGCTGATGAGGGCGGTCGGGTTGCCGCGCCGGACCGTGACGCGGCTTTTGGCTGCGGAGTACGGCGTGCTGGCGCTGGCCGGGTTGGTGATCGGCATCGTGCCCGCGCTGGTCGCGATCCAGCCGGCGGCAAGGGCTTTGGGAAGCGGGATGCCGTGGCTGGCGATGGCAGGGATTCTCGCCGGTTTTCTTGGCAGCGCGGCGTTTTGCGTGGTCTCGGCGGCGTGGGCCGCCTCGTGCCGTTACGGCCCCGAAGTCTTGAAGGAAGAGGTTTGATCGTGCGGCGGGAATGTGGTTAAATACTGCCGCATTATCAATGATATTCAATTGAGGATCACAATATGGCTGGCACAACGTACGAGATGATCGGAAAAATCAAGGCGGTGTTTGACCCGATGACGTTCGCGAGCGGGTTCACGAAACGCGAGTTTGTTCTGACGATGGAGGATGACTATCCCCAGGACATCAAATTTGCCTGCATCAAAGAGAAGTGCGGCTTGCTGGATCACATGGCGGTGGGGGATCGCGTGAAAGTGGATTTCCGTATCAGGGGCAACGAGTATAAAGAACGCTATTATGTCGATCTTCAGGCGTTTAGGATCGACAAGCTGGACGTTGACGGGGCGTCGGTCTCCTACGACGAGGCTGAGCCGCCTCCTCCGGACGACCCGACGCCGTTCTGAGAAGAAGGCTGTTAGACTGCTGTAGGCGCTTAGTCCGCTAGGCATACAGAGGGGACGCATGGCGGAAGGTCAGAAGAAACTGGGCGAGCTGATCGCGTTGGGGGATGCCTTTCTGGCCAAGCGGAAAATCCCCGATCCGCGTGTGGCTTGCGAGCTGTTGGCGGCGCGGCTGTTCAAATGCGGGCGTTTGGAGCTGTACCGGTATATGGACGCCGTGCCTGATGAACGCATTGTCGATGCGTTGCGGCGCGGTCTGCAGCGCGTGGCCCAGGGCGAGCCTGTGCAATATGTGCTCGGGCAGTGGGATTTCCGTAAGCTGACACTGAAGGTGGATCGCCGCGCGTTGATCCCTCGTCCCGAAACGGAGCAGTTGGTGGAACTGGTGCTGAAGTCGGCTCAGGTAAAAGGCGTGGCGAAGCCGCTCGTGGTGGATGTCGGCACAGGGACAGGGTGCATCATCCTGAGTTTGGCGAAGGAGTTGGATGAGGGCGTGTTCGTGGGGCTGGACATCAGTCCCGAAGCGCTGGCGCTGGCCAAGGAGAACGCGGTTCTCACGGGGCTCGAAGGCCGTGTGATGTTCGCCGAATCCGACGGCTGCGGCGAGTTCGACCCGGCGAGCGTCGATGTGCTGGTCTCCAACCCCCCCTATATCCCTTCGCTGGCCGTGGACAGGCTCGAGCCGCACATCCGCAGGCACGAGCCGAGGCTGGCGCTGGACGGCGGCCCCGACGGGTTGGATGCGTATCGTGCGCTGCTGCTGGATGCGGTCATGGTGCTCAAACCGGGCGGCGGCCTCTTTCTGGAAATAGGCGACGAGCAGGGGCCGCAGGTGTGCGGGATGCTTGAGCAGTATGGGTTCACGGGCGTAGCGGTCATCAAGGATTATTCGGGCCGTGACCGTTTTGCGGTCGGCACGCAAAGTGTGTAGTAGGGGGTAACCGGCGGGTCGCCCCAAAAGGAGAAGCCTATGTATTTCATCGGGCCGCATGTGTCGATCAGAGGCGGGGTGGCCCATGCGCCTGCCAACGCGAAGGAACTGGGCGCGACGGGGTTCGGCATGTTCGTGAAGAACCAGCGCCAGTGGACGGCTGCGCCGCTGGCTGCGGCGGACATTGAGGCGTTCAAGAAACAGATGGCGGCTGACGGGTACACGGCCGCTCAGGTTATGCCGCATGCCGGGTACCTGATCAATCTCGCGAATCCGGACGAGGCCGCGCACGCGAAGTCGATGGCGTCACTGCTGGACGAGCTGCGCCGCTGCATGGCGCTGGGGCTCGACAAGCTGAACTTCCATCCCGGCAGCCATCTGCGGCTGCTCGCGCCGCAGGAGGCGTGCGGGCGCGTGGCGAAATCCATGAATGCGGCGCTGGCTCAGACGCGGGGCGTCACGCTGGTGATCGAAAATACGGCGGGTAGCGGCGGCAACCTCGGCTCGCGTTTCGAAGAGCTGAAAACGATCCTCGACGGCGTGGACGACTCATCGCGCGTGGGCGTCTGCCTCGACACCATGCACATGTTTGCGGCGGGGTTCGACATCCGGACGCGCGACGGTTTTCTCAAGACCATGGAGCATTTCGACCGGACGGTCGGCATGAAGTACCTCCGCGGCATGCACCTGAACGACTCCAAGGTGGGGCTCAACTCGCATGTGGACCGGCACGAGTCGCTGGGCGCGGGTCTGATGGGGCTCGATGTGTTTGCCTGTATCATGCGGGACGGGCGTTTTGAGAACATGCCGCTGGTGCTGGAGACGCCGGACGAAGCGCTGTGGCGTCAGGAAATCCGGCAGTTGATGGGCATGGCAGGGTGAGGCGGGCGCCCTATTCCGTTCCGCCCAAGAGGCCGTCGCGGAAAAAGGCCGGTTTGTAGCCGTGATCGGTGACCCAACGGATCGCGGCTTCGACGCACTGGGGATGATCGGGGAGGTGGCGGGAATAAAACGGCCAGAAATACTGCTCGTGCGTCAGCAGGTTAATGGTCTCTTTTTGATCGGTTCCGCTGCGGGTCAACGGATCCAATACAATTGCCACCTGGTCCACCGGGGTCTCGTTGCAGACAATCGCGTCGCGGATGAAGATGATGCCCAGGTCAAAATCCATCAGCCGGTCCTGTCTGGAGCGGTGAAACAGGTTCCGTATTTCCTGTGCCAGTCGCGCAGCATCTTCAGGTAAAAGCAATCGAAGAGGGAGGCGTAGCGTTGTCGCGCAATGTCCCGCAGGAAGAAAATATTGTCGTCCAGCGCAAAATCGTAACGCGGGCTGGAAAAACGGTCCCACACAACGCGGACACGGTCTTCCCCCTTCTGATTCAGAAGGGGCAGCGCATTTACTCGTACCGGTTCATATACCCGCCCGGGAGCGGCATGGTACCCTCCCATGCGGCGGGCGCTGACCAAGGCATGTCGGTTTCACTGGGTCGGTCCGACATGCATCCTGAAGGGAGGAGCAGGGTCAGCGCCGCGGCGAGACCGAAGAGGATTCGGAACCGTTTAGAAAAAGACCACATCGCCTTTCTCCACGGGAACCTGCTGCCAATCGCTCAGGATATCGGCGACCACCAGGTTTTTGCCCCGCACAGATTGGCGCAGTTTGATACGGGTGACGAACTCTCCCGCAGCGCTCTGGCGGCCGATGCGGCGGACGTTCATTTCAAGCTGCGGCATCTGGTTCTGACGCTCGGCCCCGAGCATTTCGGTCATGGCGTCCTCCGAGAACTCCAGAATCGCGAATTTAAGCTCGTCATTTGCCTCAAGGACTTTCCCCTTGTCGCCTGCGGAGAGTGCGGTGACGGCCACGCCCGTGCTTTCCTGCACGGGGCGGGTTCCGCCGCCAGCCAAACGTTTTTTCATTTCGTCGAGGGCTTCGCGGGTTTTCGCGAGGTCTTCGGTCAGGGTGAGCTTCTCTTCGCGCAGGCGCTCGGCCTCATTTTTGGCATCGGCGGTTTCGGCGGCCAGCTCTTTCTTTTCTGCCGTGAGTTTCGTGATGCGCCCGCTCAGCTCTTCCTTTTCGGTCTGGAGGGCGGTGACCTGCTCGCGGGTTCCCTTCAGCTCTTTTTTGGTGGTGCGGCCATCCGTCTTCAGCTTATTGATCTCTTCGACAGCCGTTGTGACGTGGTCGCGCATTTTGGTGAGTTCGGCGCGGGTCTTGTTCAGCACGGCCTGCTGGTTTTTGGCGCGCTCAAAGACCAGGTCCAGAAGTTCCTGCATGGTTCCCGGCCCTTTGATCCGGGGTTTCTGGTCCACCGGATCAAGGTCATACTTCCCATCGGGGGTCAGGGCATAGAAACTGCGGAGCTGGATACGCTTGTCCGTACTCCCGAAATCAAGGGTCGGCAGGTTCTGCTGTTCGAGCTTGATCGGGTAGCCTTCGAGAATCGACACCTTTTCAGGATTGGCGAGTTCACGGTCGGAAACATCGGAGGTGTCCTTTTGGACATCCGGCGCGGCGGCGTCAGCGGCATCAGCGGCCTCGATGGTTTTGGCCAGCTTGATGATTTGCGCCTCCAGAACGCTGTTCCGTTTGACCAGAAGTTCCCGTTTTCCAAACAGCAGGTTTGCGAAAACCAGGGAAACGACGCTCAGGATCAAAATGATGATAACCAACACACGCAGCAGCTTGCCCATTTGTAGATTCCTCAACGTTAACTTGTGATACGTTTAGCCGTATGATCAAAGGTAAATCAAAAGGGGGGGGGACTGCAACAACAAAGTGATTCGGCAAGCGGTTTTTTTGTCGGGCGTCCGTTTCTTTGCGGCGGCCCCCCCCACCCCGGGTTGGTTTAATTTTACATTTTTCCGCTCTTTGAAATTGACCCGGTGGCCAACTTACCGTATAACAAAGAATATGAATGAGAAGTGCTCTCACATGATTTTTAGTCATGGGCTTGCGTTGGCGTTGTGCCTGTTCGTGTCTGCCGTTATCGTGCAGGCGCAAGAAGATACGGGTGAACAGGCGTTGCGCGAGGAGTTCAAGTATATTGACTTGCTGCAGCAGTTGCGGATGCCGGATATTGCCGACGAGGTGATCGCCGAGGCGAAGAAGCGTTTTCCGGAGGCAGCCGCGCAATTCAAAGTCCGCGAGGTTCAGGGGCTGTTGTGGCAAGGAAAGTTCGACGACGTCAAGAAAGTCATCGAGGCGATGCCGGACAAGAACAGTGCGGATTTCTGGGCCTTGAATTTGGCGATGGCGGACGCCTATTATGCGTTCGGTAAGTATGCGGACGCGGACAAGCTGTATTTGACGTTCTTCAAAAAGATGGATAAACCGCCGGCGTCGCTGGTCTCTTTTTACCGTGACTCGGCCTACAAATACGCCCAGATGCTGCTCTATCTGGGCAAGGAGCGCGAGGCGTTGGACGCTTTCCGCCGCCTGTTCAAGGTGCCGTTGGAGGAGGACGTCGCCCGGAATGTGCAGGCCGACATGGCGGAACTGATGCTGAAGCTCGCGCCGGAGCTCCCGAAAAAGGCCGAAAAAGACGCCATGCTCAAGGAAGCCGAGGCCGTTGTCGACAAGCTGCTCTGGAAACAGGACATCTGGTTCGGCAAGGCCATTGTGATGAAGGGTCACATTTTCCTGTTGCGGGGGGATGTGAAGGGTGCGCAGGATCTGGTTGAGAACTACATGCCGCAGCTCAAGACGATCCACGACTCTCTGCGCGAACAGGACGCGGGCGGTTCCTCCGGCCTGTTGCGCATGAGCCCGATGCCGCAGTGCCGCTATCTGCTGGCGCTGCTGCTGATGAACGAGGCGATGGACGAGGCGAAGAAAGAGGGCGGCAGCGACGACCGCATCAAGGATTTGTTGCTGGGCGAGCGCGACCCGCAGACGAAGCAGCGCAAAGGCAACGGCGCGTTCAACCATTTCATCAACGTCTTCATCCGTTTTCCGGAAAGCCAGTGGGCGGCCGAGGCGGGCGAGCGTTCGGAAATGATCCGGAAGTTCATCAAAGACCGGTTCCATGCGGAGCTGCGCACCCCGGTCACCGCCGAGCAGATGACCAAGGTGCGCCAGATGCAGTTCGCGGGCGCGAGGCTGCTGTTTAGCCAGAACCAGTTCAAGGAGGCGGCCGAGAAATATCTGCTGGTGCTTAACCAGTTCCCGGAGGCTCCTGAGGCGGTTCCCGCGCTGGGTGATCTGGCGCTCAGCTATATCGAGGTTTCCGACAAGGATCCGGACGCGATGCTGCTGGCCGACACCGTGACCGCGCATCTCGCCGAGCGGTTTTCCGCCAACGACAAACTCATGAAGGAAGCGGGCGATCAGGTGCGGCGGATCGGCGAGCGTTTCGGCGAGATGAAGAAGGAGGACAAGCGGCGCGAGACCTACGCCCTGTTCTTCCGCAACTATCCCACGCACCACGCGGCCGGGCAACTGGTGATGACGTTCGGCGAGCGCGAGTTTCAAGCCAAGAACTATGCGGGCGCGTTGGCCTACTACAAGCAGATCGAGGAAGTCTACACCAATTCGACCTACTACTTCGACGCGCTCAACCGCATGGCGCAGATCTATAAGGAAGAGGGCGACAGCACCAACGAGATCCAGATGCTCGAGTCCTATGTCGCGCGGCTGGAGAAGCGGGATCGCCCGGGCAACGCGTTTGTGGTCGGCAAATTCCGGCTGGCCGATGCGCAGCGCGAATATGGAAACAAACTTATGAAGGCGGCCTCCACCAACGAGAACGGCGAGGCGGTGCACAAAGAGGCGGTGATCTGGCTGACCAAGGCCGCGCTGGGTTTCGACGGCGTGGCCAAGTTGCTCAGCGAGTCGGCGGCGGCCTACCAGAACAGCGATGAGGAGAAGAAGCGTAACGAGCAGATGCTCGAAATGGCGGTCTTCACC
>JALHET010000042.1 GCA_022839525.1 Lentisphaerota bacterium | reverse complement strand
GGAAGGCGCTTTCTGGATAGCCCCGCCCGCCATGAGTGCGGCGACACCGCGAACGTCCATGCCCGTCTCGAAGAGCGCCCGTAGGGCCAAGTCGATGCTGACGGAGGGGTCGCCCTTCTCAATGAACGAAAAGCGGCTCTGGCTGGTTCCCAGCGCCTTGGCCATGCTGGCCTGCGAGAGCCCGAGCGCAAGCCGCCGCTCGCGGACGGCGCGGGTGAGAGCGACCTTGGTTTCAACATAGGCCGCTTCCGCGTCGGTGAGCCCGAGCAGTTCCTGCGCGCTTCCCTCAACCCATCCTTTGCCGATCTCTTTCATTTCGAGTCCCTCCTGTGGTAGTCGCGCAACCGCCGTGCGCACCGGGTCAGAATCGTTTGCGGCGTCGTCCGCGTCGTCTTCTTGAACACGTCCAATACGACGACCGCCTCGGGCGTGACCGCGTAGACAAGCCGCCATTCGCCGCCCGCGTCGGTCACGCGCAACTCGTGGCAACCCGCGCCGATGTCGGGCATGGGCCGTGACTGCGGCATGGATAGCGACTCGCCGTCCTGTGTCAACCGCAGCAAGAAGCCCAATTCCTTCCGCGCAGCCGTGGTCATGGGCGGGGTCTTCACCTCGCCGTGTAGCCATCGAAGCGGTTTCATGAGAGTCATGTTATCCCATTTCTGATATAACGTCAAGCGTTACCGTAGCGTGGCGACGGTTGTTTCAGCATCGCGGCAAGTTGCGCCCGTTGCTCGCCTGTGAGCGCCTGAAGCTGTGCCGCTACCGCCACCACGGGGTCGGTCTTGGCTTCCGGCAACTCGGCGGCGGTCTCGGTCAGCGACGCGGGAAGCGCGGCCCGCAGTTCGTTTCTGGCGTCCGTTCCCCTCGGCTTGAAGTAGTGCCGCATGACCGTTTCAACCGTATGGTGTCCGGTAAGGGCTTTCAGCTTGTCCACGCCGACGCCAGCATTCAACGCCAGCGTGACAAAGGTTGTCCGCAGCCCGTGAAAGTCGTACTTGGACGCGGCTTTCAGCCCGACCGCCCGCGCCGTCCGCGTCACGTCCCGAATCGCGGCGTTCATACCGGGGGCTTGCGCGTCGGCAAGGAACCGCACCTTTGCCAGCCGTTGCGCCTCATGCAGCAGCGTGGAAATGCCGCCCCGCGATATGCTCCGCTCTTGTTGGATCATCCGGTACGATTGCCCGCTGGCGTAGCGGTTCAGAAGGTCAATCATCTTGGCTCGCTTGCCAGCGGTCATTTTCGCGGCCTGTACGGCTTTCAAGACCTCGGGGAGTGTCTTTGCAAGGGGGACAAGCTCCGGCGCGTCCTGCGTGGCTTCCTGCGGCTTTGCGAACGCCAGAGCGAACGCCCGCTTGATCCTGCGGGAAACGCCGCTCGGGTTTGTCCGCAATTCCCGCTCGGCTTCCGGGAACACGTAGGTCGCGCCCTCTTTCCGCTCGGCAAGCCGACCTTGCAGGACCGTCCGCAGTCTCGGCATGATCGGCAGGTAAAGCTCGGCTCGAGTCTTGGAGGTGGTCAGCTTCAGCACCTCGCCCCGCAGGTCTACGCTTGACCACTTCAACCGGCACACGTCCCCGCGCCGCAACCCGGTTGAAAGCCCGGTCACGATCAAATCAAAGGCGGTCGGATCTTCGGAAGCCGCTTTCAGCAGCGCGTCAACCTCGGCAGGGTTCAGCGGTTCCCGGTTAAACACCCGGTCTCCGTCGGTCGTTTCCACCGCGACGTTCTGAAAGGGGTTCGGTATCGCTTCCGGCAAGACCAGTTTCAGCGAGTGCCCGAGAGTCGCCTTGATCTTCCGAATGTTGGCGGCGGTTCGGGTGCGTCCCTCTTCGTTCGGTTGGTAAACCGCGTCTATGTACTCCCTCGCAACTGCGGGCGTGACTTCCAAAACCTTGGATAGCCCGCGCCCCTTTGCCCAGTCAACGAAGTTCTGAACCGTTTTGACCTTCCAAACCTCATGTTGTTTTGACCTTTGCCGCCGGTGTGTCGCGCCCCTCACGGTGCCGGGCAACACGTCAAGCGGCGGCTCTTCCCATTTCGTGTTGGTCTTGTTCTCCACCAGCTTTTGGATGTGATAGGCCGCGTCGGTCGCGTCGGCGGATTCCCGCAGGAAGTCGGTCAGCTCCTTTTCGGCGATTTCACGCGACGCCTCAAAAGCCGCGTCACCTTTCAACCGCATGCGCAGACCTTCCGGGGGGTTGCCCTTTACCTCGGTGTCCAGCCTCTTACAGTGGCGCTTCCCGTTCCGATCAACATAGCGCCCGTAGAAAGTCCGTACAAATTCGCCGTTCTTCAATCGCAGTTCAAGCCCCATAACCCCCTCGCTTTCCAGTGCCTTGTTTCACTGTGCGCGAGTGTGCGAAAAAAAGCGGCGGATTGCAAGGATAAAACCAAACTAAAACCAAACCTGCCCATCTGGACAACCAAAATATGCAATATTTGTTGGATTTTATCGGTTCGGTGCTCGGGTTTGGGAGCTGGATGTCGGGGGTTCAAATCCCTCCGCCCCGACCATTTTTGCCCCTGTTTTTGTTGATATCACCTTCCGCAGGTTTCATTGCGCAGACCACGGAGATCGCCCAGCCAAAAGTTGACTCGCGTCTGGTTGTGGCATATCATTTAACAAATACGTTACCCGTGTTGCCACGGGGCGTTGTCAGGTTCTCGTCAACGATGCAAAGGAACAAAGAAATGAACGTCAAAGTACACGTGGTGTTTTACAGCATGTATGGGCACGTTTACCGCATGGCCGAGGCCGTGGCGGACGGCGCCGGAAGTGTTCCGGGCGTGGATGCCGTGTTGCGGCAGGTGCCGGAGACGCTCTCCAGCGAAGTGCTGGAAAAAATGGGTGCCTCGGAGACCCGTAAGGCATTCGCGCATGTGCCGGTGGCCGACTCCGACAGCCTGGCGGAAGCGGATGCGGTCATCTTCGGGACGCCGACGCGGTTCGGCAACATGTGTGCCCAGATGCGTGCGTTCCTGGACCGGACAGGAGGCCTGTGGGCCAAAGGCGCCATGATCGGCAAGATCGGCAGTGTCTTTGTAAGCACGGGCTCCCAGCATAGCGGCCATGAGACCACGATCACAAGTTTCCACACGACGCTGCTGCACCACGGGATGATCATCGTCGGCTGCCCGTATTCAGCATCGGGGCTCACGAACATGGCCGAGATCACAGGGGGAAGCCCCTACGGCGCGGGGACGTTGGCCGGCGGCGACGGCTCGCGGCAGCCGTCTGAAAACGAACTCGAAATCGCCCGTTTCCAAGGCGCGCACGTCGCGCAACTCGCGCTGAGGTTGAGGGGTTAAGCGGCGGCGGACAGCGACGCAGGGCCGCGCAAGGGAAGTTTATTCGCGCAATAGTGCCAACACGCCCTAGAGCGGTTTCGGAAAATGTGTAGCCGTTCCGGGTAGGGACGCATCCCCGTGGCGTCCGCCCTTCGGCCTGCCCGGGATAGACGGACGGTTCGGGGAACCGTCCCTACCGACAACCGAACCTCGGCCACAGAATAACGTAAGCCGCTCTAGATGCACCCGCCGCGAAACGGTTTCAAAATGCCAGTCGCGCTTCAACTGGAAGAAGGCGCTGCCAGCGGCGTTCTCGGTCTGGATGAAGAACACCCGGCTGTGACCGGTCTTTAGATTCGCGCGCTGATCGGTGCGCATCGCCCCCTCATGGCCGATCCAGTCGCCGTAGATCCACGCGCCGGTCGTGTAGGGACGCTCCGCAGCGAGTTTTTGCGGCACCTGGATGCGGGAGAAGACCTTGTCGAAGGTCTCGCGCGAGACAATGCGCTTACCCTTCCATTCCCCGTGATGCGCCAGCATCTGCGAAAAACGGATCATATCGTTCGGCGTCGAGAAGAGTCCGGCTCCGGCCGCGGGCTCGATCCGCTTCGGTTTCGGGAAAACAAGCTGCTTCGCGCACCGATCCGCCGCGGGACGGAGCCGCGTATCGTCGGAGTTGTAGGCGCAGGCGAGCCGCTTCACCTGCTCCCCGTCCGGACGCCAGGTCGTGTCCTTCATGCCCAGCGGATCCAGCACCTTCCGCCGGAGATAGTCCTCGAATTTCTCCCCGGCCGCGACCTCGATGGCCGCGGCAATCACAGAGAAGCGCATCGTACCGTACCGGAAGGTCTCGCCGGGTTCTTCACGAATCGGTTTCGAGGCGTACCACTTCGCGGCTTCCCGCAGCGGGAGATCGTTGTCAATAGACGGGTACTCCTCGCGCATGCCGTCGGCATGGCAGATGAAATCGCGGACGACATGCTCGCGTTTCGGCTTCCGTCCGTCGGCGAATTTCACTTCCGCGAATTCTGGAAGGAATTTAGAAATCCGGTCGTCGAGCGTGAAAAGCCCGTCGTCGATCGCGCACATTGCTGCGATGCCGGTGAAGGTCTTGGTCATCGAGAAGATCGCGAAAAGGGTATCGCCGGACATTCTCCGCGCTTCACGGCCCACGCCGCGCTTCGCCCAGCCGGCGCAGTCCATCTGCACCTTGTAATCATGATCGGAAAGAACGCTCACGACGCCGGCAATACGTCCCGCTGTGACATACGAGCCGAGGAGTTCCGCCATCGACCCCGCCGGCGAGTGGTGACGCCCGTACCAGAAATCGTCCGAATACCCCGGCGAGGTCGCATCGGGATTCAGCGGACGTTCCCAGACCCGGCCGCAGGACGAAGCGTAGAGTGTATGGCCCTCGAGTTCCACATTATCGCAAGGAACGTCGCCGGGAAGCGGAAGGATCGCATCCACCATGCCCCATTTGATCGCGCTCTGTACCCCGAGCCCGGTTGCAACGAGAACGCGTCCGCACGGCATAAGCGCAATCGCCTTCCCCCCGGGTTCGCTTACGTTCCACGCGAGTTCCAGCGGTGCGTGGTTCGGAGCCGGGGTACGCGTGCCGTCTTTCGCGAGATGCTTGGCGGAGATGAAGCGGTTCTCAGGCGAAACCGAATACTCGATCCAGCCGTCGATCACCGTCCTTACCGGTGCCTTCATCACATGCGGGGATTCCTTCCAAGACGTCCCCTTCACGATGAGATCCCTGACGCGGATCGGATGCGTAACGGTCGTGACGGGCTTTGTTTTCCAGTCCTCAAAGATCCACCTCATCGCCTTCTGGAAATATTCACGATCCCAGTACTTGGCGCAGTGTCCGCCGCCTTCGATGCGCTCGAAACGGATCTCGTAACCGGCGAAACGCATGGCGGACAGGGCATCCATCGCCACATGGTAGGAGTCGCCGAAGAAGTAGTCGGGCTCATCGGTGCCGACCGTCATCCACACCCGGATCGGACGCGCCTCGCACTTGCGGATGAGCGGCATGAGAGTATTCCCGCCGCGCATCGCGCTGAACGTGGGGCTCGACAGGAACGCGCGGCGGAAGTAATCGTTCCGGAACCAGCAGGCGTTCCATGAGGCGAGCCCGCCGGAAGATCCACCGGTGATGAAATGGCAATCGGCCTTGTCGGTGACCTTCACCCCAAGACGGCGCGCGGCATCAGGAATAATCTCCTCGATAATCGCATTCGGGAATTCCGTGCCAACCTGATCGAACTCCTCGCAACGCATGCCGCAGTGCGCGGTTCCCTCGGGATTCCAATCCCGGCCTGCCCCCATCCCGATGACGATCCCCCACGGGATCTCGCCCTTCGCCATAAGCGGCCCGAGGGCTTCGATAGATCGGCTGAGACCGTACTCGAGCATCATGTACACACCGAGCTCCGCCCCTGCGGGCGCATCGGGCTTCCAGCAGTCGTACCGGAATTCCGTGCCGGGTTCGTAGCGCGTACAGCGTAACGAAGCGTTGGTAATCGCATTTTCGGCGGCTCCCGCCGCCATCACTGCGGACAGAACTGCGGCAAATAGCACTTGTTTCATCCCGGGTTCCTTATGACTCATTTGAAAGATGTCACGCCTTCCATACCGCAAGCCTTTCTTATGCGCCCGAATTCCAACTTGGAGTGCTCAAGCTCTTCCCCGCTAACAGACCGCCCCGACATGGTCACCGGATGAATGAACGTCAAATCTTTGCCACTCAATGCCGCGGCAAGTGAGACATCACCCCATTTGAGAATGCCGGGGAGGTGAATACCCATGCTGAAGAAGTTGACGGTCTCCCTATCGTCAAAAAGATAACTTATTGGGGCGTCGCGAAGGATCATTGCGTCGACTTTCCCCCCCAGTGCGGCAAGGAACACGCCGGCAAGCCCCGCCTCCCTCGTTCCATCAACACATATTTTCCGGGCTTTTTGTTCCAAAAACAGAAACTGCGTTACCGCATCCAATTCCTTGACCCATTCGCCCATTACTGTTTTCCCCAACCAGAGATTGGCGCGGGCTAACGTATGGAGTTTTGCCAGTCTGTCGTTGGACACGGACAAGGCCGATAACGCTTCGCCTGTGCCGGAAAGATCGACGGCAACAACGCCCGAGCCTTTTTCCATCTTCTCCTCAAGAAAGGCCAACGGGAACGTTCTTGCCCCATCAGGACTGGCCAAAAGCACATAATCGCCCCCCCCCTTCCCCGGCGCGCGATGCCACAGGGGAATCAGCTTGCCGTCGGACGTTTCAAGGGTGACAATATCCCAGCCCGATGCGGACGGCGTTTTGTTTGCTTTCTTCAGTGCCGGAATGTCGGTGATTCGTAAAATTTCCCTCAGCTCGTTTCTCTTCTGTCCGGCATCAAACGACGCGGCATTGAGATAGGCTTTCCTCAGCTCTTGACCCCTTTTCCGGCAGAATTCAGCCGTCGAGATCACCAGCGCGTCACGTTTCCCTTTTGGATAAACCATGATTTCTTCCTGCGGCTGACGGTCGGGGTCGGGGATCACGACTTTAGCCTGACCCGCAGGGAGCCCCTTGAGATGCGCGTTAAACAATCCGATCATCGCCTCCCGCGTTGCAGGCGGATACGAATGAGGGCCATCGAAAACAAAATGGCTGAGCTTATCGCGCGCACCGTACATTTCAAAGACGGGTATCGCGTTGGTGAAACTTCTCAGCATTTCAGAGGGATAAAAAGCCGGGTTGCTGTCTTTAAGCCCGTTCGACAACATCAGTGCCCTTGGGGCAACCAAGGCAAGCACCCCGGACTCTTCAGTAAAGGTCAACCCGTCAATAAGGACTTCGCAGATACAGTTGTGCCCCATGACATACGATTCAAACGTGCCGACGCTGACGACAGGTACAGCCGCCTTAACACGCTCGTCCATGGCCGCCAACCACATGGTTTGGTTCCCCCCCCCGCTGGCTCCTGTCGCGCCCACCTTTTCAGGATCGACGCAGGGCAACGAACACAGAAGCTCCACCGCGCGCATGTTGTCCGTGATCTGGAGCCCCATCAAGGACTCCCCAACATTCATGAGGGAGGCACCCAAATTCGCCCCGTGATATTCAAAGGCGCCATGGTGTGTGGTTCTCTCACCCGCGCCCCACGGGTCGATGGTCAAACCCACAAACCCGTTGAGTGCGAGCGTATAGCCCAAATGCTGATATCCCATTCTCCCGATCTTATGGTGGCCTGCCATCACCACCGCCGCAGGGAAAGGTCCCGGGCCGTCAGGAATATAAAGATTTGCGGTCGCATAAATCCCTGGCCGGGTTTGAAACACGATGTTTTTAACCGTATACCCCTGCATCTTCGCCACACGGGTCTCCCGCATGTCGAGCGGCAAAGCCTGTTTTAACAACGCACCCGTTTTTTGGGCGATCTTCTCTTTCAGTTGACCCCTGTAGACCTCCCAAGCTTTCAGGTCATCAGGCAGCCGGTTTACGCCGAACCGGACTGCGGCTTCATATCTCGCCCTCTTTTCGATCAGGTCGGTGTGATCCTTAGGGAGGATTGGGGGCAGACTCTCGGCACGTTCCTCCCGGGAGGAGTCCTGAGCGGCGCGGCCAATTTGGGAGAGTACGCAAAACAGACTTACACAAAGGAAACTCATCGGTTTCATGTTACCCCTTTTTTATGAAAAACCTAATTGCACGAAGCAGTTAAAAATATTGCATAAAAAAAACCAAAAAGCGACTTTTCCCTTTGCGCGGTTATCCCCTTCCCATAAACGCCTCGCCTTCACCACTGTGATCCGATATATTATCTCCACAAACGGCGGGGTGAAAACGCAAGCCCCCAACGAAAAAACGGCCAGCCCTTTTTTCTCATGCATATCGTCCAAATCCTTCCGGCGCTCGAAGAGGGTGGCGTCGAGCGCGGAACTGTCGAGCTGAACCGCGAATACGTCCGGCGCGGCATCCGCAGCACCGTCATCTCCAGCGGCGGACGGCTGGCGGAAACGGTCGAACGTGACGGCGGGCGTCATTGCACCCTGGACGTGAAGTCCAAAAACCCGCTGACGGCGGGATCGCGGGCGAGGGCGCTGCGGCGCCTCCTGGCCGGCTTGAAGCCCGATCTCGTCCATTTCCGCAGCCGCGTTCCGGGGTGGCTTTTCACTTTGGCGAACCGGACACTGGGTCTGCCGAGCGTCTCGACCGTCCACGGGCTCAACAGCGTGAACGCCTACAGCCGCATCATGACCGCCGGCGTGCGGGTGATCTGTCCCAGTTCGGCGGTGGCAGACCACATCCGCAGGCATTACGGCACGCCCGACGCAAAAATCCGCATCATCCCGCGGGGCATCGACCCGCAGCAGTTTGATCCGGAGCGGTTGGACGAATCCTTTATGACGTCGTTCCGCACACGGTACGGGCTCGACGGCCGGTTTGTCGTGCTGGGCGTGGGGCGTCTCACACCGCTTAAGGGATTCGACGTGCTGTTGCGCGCCACCGGGCTGGCTCGGAAAAAATTACCGGCAATCAAAACCGTCATCGTCGGCGGTGCTGAGGCGGCACGAGCCGCGTACGCGCAGGAGTTGCGTCAACTGGCAGAAACACCCGGTCTGCGGAACCATGTGGCTTTCGCGGGCACTCAGAGCCGTATGGCCGAGATCTACGCATGCGGAAACGTGCTGGTTTCCGGCAATCACACCAAGCCCGAAGCGTTCGGACGTACCATGGCCGAATCACTGGCCATGGGGTGCCCGGTCATCGCCACACGGTTCGGCGGGGCGCTGGACATCGTGCGCGAGGGTATCAACGGGTGGCTGGTGGAGCCGGGCGATGCCTCCGAGCTCGCGGAACGTTTGGTGACCGCGTCACGCACGCGGTTTAAGGGACTGCGTGAAGATGCGATGGCGCGGTTCTCTTTGGAGTCAATGGTGCAGGCCACGCTTGACGTCTACAACGAAGTCCTCAACACCCCTGCCGAAAGTCCTTGAACCCGGTGCGCATCTTCCCTTATCTTATCCGCCATGAACATTCTCATCGTCGGCGGCGGCGGACGGGAGCACGCCCTTGTTTGGCGGTTGTCCCAAGACTCCTGCCGCCCTACCCTTTTCTGTGCGCCCGGCAATGCCGGAACCGCTAATCTTGCCAGCAACCTCCCCATCGCGGCTGAAGATGTTCCAGAGTTGCTTGCTTGGGCTAAAGCCATCCGGCCAGACCTGACGGTCGTGGGGCCGGAAGTCCCCCTCTGCCTCGGGATCACGGACGCCTTTGCCGCCGAGGGGTTGCGCGTCTTCGGTCCCTGCCAAGCCGCAGCCCGGATGGAGGGTAGCAAACGCTTTGCGAAAGAGGTGATGACCGCCGCAGGTGTGCCCACCGCGCGTTCGCAAACGTTCGACCGCACGGCGGCGGCGCTGGCGGCACTGCGTAGATTCGCGCTGCCCGTCGTGATCAAAGCGGACGGGCTGGCGGCGGGCAAAGGCGTGATCATCGCTCAAACGATTGAAGAGGCTGAAGCGGCCATCCGCTCGATGCTGGATGATGCGGTGTTCGGTCAGGCTGGCGCGCACGTCTTGATCGAAGAGTTTCTCGATGGTGAAGAAGCCTCCATCCTCGCGCTGGTAGATGGCGAACATGCCGTGCTCCTGCCCTCGTCGCAAGACCATAAACGCGTTTTCGACCATGACCAGGGGCCGAACACAGGCGGCATGGGCGCCTACTCGCCCGCGCCGGTGGTTACCCCCAACCTGTTGCCGGTGATCCGCGACACGGTGATCCTGCCGGTGGTGCGCGAGCTGAAACGTCGCGGCATCGTTTACAAGGGCGTGCTCTATGCGGGACTGATGATTGGCCCCCGCGGCCTCAACGTGCTGGAATTCAACGCACGGTTCGGCGATCCCGAGACCGAAGCCGTGCTGCCGCGCATCGCTGGCGATCTGATTCCTGCGCTTCAGGCCTGTATCGACGGCACGCTGAATGACGCGCTGATCACGATCCGGCCGGAAGTTGCCGCCACCGTGGTCATGGCTGCCGGCGGTTATCCCGGCGTCTATAAAAAGGGCATCCCTATCAACGGTCTCGAAGAAGCCGCCCGGGATTCCGACAGCATGGTCTTCCATGCGGGTACCGCGCGTAAAGACGGGCAGGTGGTCACTTCAGGCGGGCGCGTGCTGGCGGTGACTGCGCTGGGAGCCGATCTGAAAACAGCGGTTACCCGTGCGTATGGGGCGGTTGCGAGAATCCGTTTCGAAGGCGCGCACTTCCGCACCGACATCGCCCACCGCGCATTCAACCGGTAACCCCTCAACCTATAAACCCTCAACCTGTAACTATCCAAGGAGCCCTCAATGTCCACACCTCTCGTTGGTATCGTGATGGGAAGCGACTCGGACTGGCCGCTGGTGCAGAAAGCCGCCGAGACTCTGAAAACTTTCGGCGTCGCCTTCGAGGTGCGCGTGATTTCCGCGCACCGCACGCCTGACCTCGCGGGCGAATACGCGGGCGAGGCTGAATCGCGCGGCCTGAAGGTCATCATCGCTGCGGCGGGCGGCGCGGCTCACCTCGGCGGTGTGTTGGCGGCACATACTGTCCTCCCGGTCATCGGCATCCCCGTGGCGGGCGGCGCACTGAACGGTCTCGACGCGCTCTACGCCACCGTGCAGATGCCTGCGGGGATCCCGGTGGCCACGGTCACGCTCGGCAGCGCGGGACCAACCAACGCCGCCCTGCTCGCCGTCCAGATCCTCGGCACCGCCCATGCGGCTTTGCGGACGAAGTTCCATGCCTATAAGGATGAACTAGAGAAGAAAGTCGCGGAAGGCAACGCCAAAGTCAATGCGGCATTGTGACGCTTCTCTCACAGCCCGGCCAGCAGGTCGCGGATCGGGCGCTCGCGAGCCTCGATCGATTCGCACAGGCGGAACTGGACGCGCGCGCGGTTGAGGTTCTGTTCAGGGTGGCGGATTTTGAAGTAGACGCTGCCCGCCAGATAATCCTGAAAGAAGCGCAGGCCTAATTCGAACGTGATCAGCCGGATCGCGTCGTATAGGTATTTGCGGTCCGCTTCGGTCAGAAAGGAACGGGCATGGGTCATGTATCCCTTGCAGAAGGCCGCGCAAAGGTCAAGGTCGAAAACCACCTTGCTGAGGTTCTGCTCATCCTCGCCCGCGTGGTTGCAGATTGATCGCAGAGCATCCCCGAAGTCGTAGTGGATCAGGCCGGGCGACACGGTGTCGAGGTCGATGACCGCCGTGCCTTTCCCGGTGAAGTCATCGATCAGGATGTTGTTGACCTTCGGGTCGCCATGCATCATGCGCAATTTCAGTTCGCCAGCGTCCAGCGCCTTCTGGAGCGTGGCGGCAAACCCGCGCCTCTCTTCGATGAACATGGCCATGCGGCGTGCCTCCATGGAGGCGTTGAGACGGTTCTGAGCCAGAGGCACTTCGGCGAGTGTGGCATCGTATTTGTTCAAGTAACCGGGCGTGATATGGAAGCCCGGCAGGGGATCGATCATCATCTGCGGATCGAGATCCGAGACCAGCCAATGGAAATGTCCCAGCACCGCCCCGCACTCGGCCGCGTGCTCGGCGTTCTGGGCTTCATCAAAGGCGGTGGCCGAAGCAATCTTGGTGATCACCCGCCAGACATTGCCGACATTATCGCGGAAGAAATCTTTGCCATCGCGTGTCTTCACGATACGCGGCATTTGCCACACGCGGTCGGAGGTGTCAGCCTCCGCCTCCAGTTTCGGGTGAACATGCGCCGTGAGGCAGTGGAGGTTGTGCATGATCGCTTCCGGCTTGGGGAAAACCGCAGGGTTCACCCGTTGCACAATCACCTGCTCTTCGGCAAACGTGTTCCGGAAAATAGCCAAGAAGGTGTCGTTCACATTTCCGTTGCCGGTGGGATTAATCGTCACCAGCCGTCCGGAAACATCAAACGCCTTCATCAGCAGAGACAGTTCCATGTCCTCTTCCCCGTCATCAGAACGTCCAGGCGACGCCCAAAATATAGCGCAGATCTTTCTTGTCGCGGCCTTCGGCAGGCTGAGAGTTATAGGCCATTTGCGCCTTGGCCTCAATCGCCATACGGGCGGTAAGGGCGGCACGCAAGCCCACATCGGTATTCACCAAAAAGCTGTCGGCGCGTTCTAAACTTGGAAAATATTCAAGGTTATGGAAACCTTTCACATGGTCGTTGAAGGTTTTGTCCACATGATAGGCGAAACGTCCGGCCAGATAGGTCCGCGTCTCATCCGGGTCACTATATCTCTCATACATCCAGGAAGCACCGGCTTCCGTCGAGATGTTCAGGTCAGCCCGCTCGATCCACTGGTAGCCCAAGCCCGCGCCGGGAGCGATACGCATGTCCAAATTGGCGATCCGGTCTTTTTCGTAACGGATATTCCCGTAACCGTAGAACTCCTTGCTGACAAAATAATCATACTGGCCTTTGAGAAACCAGTTGTCGGCGCTCGTACTGCTGTCGCGCGTGCTGTTGTCACGCTGGCTGGCAAAATAGTAGCCCGCGCCCAACGAAATACGGTCATTCTCGGTCCGGCGCGACGCATCAAAGCTGGCACTGGCCGTTTCACTGCGGGTATTCCCGCGGACAACCGTCGCGCCCGCCACAACCGAGCCGGTCCACCGGGGCTTATCCGGGTTGATCTTCGCGACATTCGCGAGGGACAGCGATTGGGGCTGGGCTGTCCCGCTGGGGATGACGCTGACATACCCCTCATCCGAAGCCGCCAACTTCTGCATGTGAACCGTCCCGTCGGCCATGGCGACTTCGACGGGCGCATCGGTTGAAAAGGTCTTGATGTCCGCCATGTTCAAGGTGAGCGTCCCGGCGACCTTTGAGGCAAATGTCATTTTTCCCCCTTCCAGCTTCTCGACGGTTCCGGTCAGCCGATCCCCTGATTTGAAAAAAACCTCGTCCCCCGAAACCACTGAAAAAACACCCACACTACCCGCGAGTGCCAGCATCCATGCACTTCTCATTTTGCCAGTCTCCTTTTTATTGTTGATCCTAATGCCTCCACTTTATGATCAACATCTAAAGCCGTCACTTCATTCACGGGCTTGGAGTTTAGAGTAACTGTTGAGGGGGCACAAGTAAAAGTTTACCGACAGTAAAAGTTTACTGCGGCAAAAACGACCGTCTCTTTTTACCCCGGTGCGCTGCGCGCGTCAGTTTCCGCACCGCATCGAAATTCGCGTACGCCGCATCAAGCGCGCGGTTAGAGGGCGCGAAGGTATCGAAGGCTTCCCCCGCCACCAGCAGGGCATCTGGGCGTTCGTCGCACAACGGGTTTTTCAGCCAATGGAGAAACCGCTCGTGCTCGCCAGACCGCTCCTGTTCGTGCAGTTTCCCTCCCAAATGCCAATCGGCTGTATGGATGAGTTTCATGGGATTTCTCGCGGGGATCGTGCCTTTGCGCCGACCGCTACCGGAAGAACGACTTTTTCCACATATTGAAAGGTGTGAAATCGTCCCTCCTCTTAACAATACGCCCCCTGACCGATTTTTTCGGTTTCCTAAAAAACACCCCTTTCCACATATTGAAAGGTGTGAGAAAACAGCTTCGTTCCGGTTATTCGGCGCGGGCCTTCTTTTGCAGACGCTTGAGTTGACCGGCCACCGACATCTTCTGTATCGGGCTCATCTTGTCCACCAGCAACACGCCATGCAGATGATCGATCTCGTGCTGGATGGCACGCGAAAGCAGTCCGCGGGCGGTAGCGGTGCGGCGCACGCCCTCCCGATCCGTGTAGTCCACCGTCACCTTGTCCGCACGCGTAATCGGCGCGCCGATCTCCGGGAAACTGAGGCACCCCTCCTCGTTGCGCTGCGTGCCCTCGGAGGCCGTAATCTCGGGATTAATGAGCACCAGCGGCATAGGGATCGCCGCATTGTCTTCCCGGCACTCCTCTTTCTCCGCGTCACGCGGCACATCAATGACGCAGACACTTTCGGTGCGCCCGACCTGTTCGGCGGCCAGCCCCACACCTTTGGCGGCATACATGCTCTCCAGCATATCGCTGATGAGCTGACGCACCTCATTGGTTATCTCAGCCACAGGCTTCGCCTTCTGCCGCAGGATATCATGTCCGAACGTCACAATCGGTAAAATCACTCCAACCTCGCTTTCGTGCTGTTAAGATAAAGAAGTCCGACGCCCTTTAGCAATGAGAAACTAACGGCACGGTAACGGAGCCTCATTTCAGGAACAGCCGCGTCGAAAAGAGGCCGTGCAGGTCCACCCCCTGCTCCATGGCCTGGAGCACCGCCGCGCCCCCCGGCGGGGGGAAGGCCC
>JALHET010000371.1 GCA_022839525.1 Lentisphaerota bacterium | reverse complement strand
TCTTCAAAAAGATGAGGTGACTTTCCTCCTCGTTGGGCGGGCGATTGAATTTCGCCTCTACCTCTATCCCAGTCACGTCCCCTCGGTGAATATCACCTTGATGCCGAGGGGCGAGCAGTGGAGCAAGTGGCGGCAAGAATCCTGTTGGGGAACAACAGGTATCTGGCTTGCCCATCTAGTCTCCTTTCGCAAAGCGCAAGTACCTTGCCCGGACACGCATTTTCGGACTGGTCAGGAACTGTGCAACCATGTTGAGAGCCTCATCCGTGTTCTCCGTGACGTGGGGAGCGATCTGCTCCGAGGGGATACGATGGCACTTCCGCAACTTGCTGCATATGTGGACGAGAAAGTTCAAAGGAAAACATCCGAAGCCAAACTGCTCGGCGTCCTATCGTCAACTGCTCATCGCAAAGGCAGGGATGTTTCGTGATTGGAAAAGACGAACATGAGGAAACGCATTTCGACTTTGGACAACTGAAGCCCAACGGATGACGATGCGGTACGTAAAGACAATGAGAGCGCGGTTCGCGGCGATGGCGGCACTGGCCGTCGCGGCGCTGCCCCTGTGCGCGTCCATCCCTCGCGGGTACGCGGGGAGCGGCGTCCCGCAGCACAGCGACAACTGCAACCGCACCGACGGCGCGGGCAACAGCATCCGCTACACCTACGACGCACTCAACCGCCTTGTCTTCCGATCTGTACCATCTGTGCCATCTGTGGATAGGTTCTCTTACGACGCCGTCGGCAACCTGCTGACCGCCTCGAATGAAACGGCGCACCTTGCGTTCAGTTACGACGCCATGAACCGGCTGGCTTCGTCCGAAACGCGCGTGGCCGGACAGGTGTTCGGCGTCAGCTACGCCTACGACCCCGGCGGGCTCTGCACGAACGTCGTCTATCCCGGCGGCAGGGCAGTGCGCTATGGCTACGATGCCGACGGGCGCGTGACCCACGTCACCGACTGGGCGGGGCGCGCGTGGACATTCACGCGCGACCCTGCCGGACGCCTGACCGCCGCGTCGTGCCCCAACGGCGTGACCGGCGCATGGACGTATGACGCCAACCACAGGGTGTCGGGCTGGAGCTACGACAACGGCTCGACGTTCGCCGGCCGCGTCATCACCCGCGACGCGGCTGGCGTCAAAACCAAAGAGCAGGTCACAGCCGGGCTCTTCCCGAATCCGCAGAATCCGCGCCGCGCGATCAACACCTTCGACGCCGCCGACCGGCTGGTGTCCGCGCAGGTCGTCTCCGGCACCAACACCCATGCCGAAACCTACCTGTACGATCTCAACGGCGCATTGACCAATATCGTCTCGGGCTCCGAAAGCGTCTTCGACGCGGCCTACAACGCACTCGGCCAGCTATCCTCTCTGCGTCTCTGCGCCTCTGCGTTAAACCACTCCTACGATCCCCTTGGCAACCGCATCGTATCCGGCGACCGCATCCTCATCCCCGACCATGCCGATTCGCTCAAGCGTCCGCTGATCGAGGCGGATGCTGCTGGCAATCCGATCCGCTACTACATCTGGGGCGGCGGGCAGTTGCTTGGGTTCATTAACGCCGTAGACGATTCCCTCACCGTCGCCCACAGCGACGAGTACGGCTCCGTCGTCGCGCTCACCGACGTTGAGGGCAACGTCCTCCATCAGGCCTGTTACGGCCCCTACGGCGAAGACTGGGGTTCGGCCGGTGCCAACCCGACGCCCTTCGCGTGGTTGGGCGGGTACGGCGTGCAGAAGCTGTCCGGCTCCGGTTGCCAGCTCTACCTCACCCGCCACCGCCTCTACAGTGCCTCGCTCTGCCGCTTCTTGTCGCAAGACCCCCTCGGCCTTGACGGCGGGCCGAACCTGTATGCCTACTGCCTCGGCAACCCGCTTGCGTACATCGACCCGCAGGGGCTGGCGATCAGCGCGGCTGCAAACTATGTGGAGCGCTCCTTCAGCCAGCTTATCAAGGGGAACTATGCCGACGGTATAACGGCGCTCGGCACGGGCATGCAGGTGCTGACAGGCGTATTAAATCTTGATCTGCTCGCCGACGTTCGCGACAACTGGTACAACGTAACGCACTGGAGCGACGTTCCCGTCGCTCAGAAGGTCGGCGACGCGGTTGGGCTACTGCCTGTAGTCGGC
>JALHET010000041.1:14063-19457 GCA_022839525.1 Lentisphaerota bacterium | reverse complement strand
GGAGGACTACGAATATTTCGCCCTGCTCGAGCGGCGCGCGGGAGCGGCGGCCGTGCAGAAAATCGTTGACCGCATCGCCCCGACGTGGTGGGGGTACACGCGCGATCCGAAAGCCCTGTACGACGCCCGGCGGGAGTTGGCCGCGGCGATCCTCGCCCGTTGACGACCATTCGAAGTTCTCTGTTCGGCGTTACACGTTACAGGTTGCTTGATCGTCAAGAGTTGAACGTTCGAGACAAAGGGACAGGTCTTTAGAAAAAACCTTGTACGACACGCACGGGAACGTGTGGGAGTGGCGGCTGGACTGGTACGGGACGCCCGTCAGCGGTTCCGATCCTGTTGGGGCGGTTTCTGGTTCGACTTGCGTGGGACGGGGCGGAAGTTGGGACAACTCCGCGTCTAACTGTCGTTCGGCGTCTCGCAACAACTTCTTCGCCCCGTCGTCCCGGTTCATCTCCGTCGGCTTCTGTTTCGTGAGGGCCTTGCCATTAAAAAAGTCCGGCAATGGCATGGCGGGCGACTCTTTGCCGGAATCGGTTTTGCGGCGTAGCTGATATATTGATAGGCGGCTGCACAAATGTCTGCGGCGGCTACTGGGGCATCCAGTACGGAGACGCCCCAAAAAAAACGAGCAGTGAATAGAGCGTCGAAGGGGGTAAGGGTTGATGTTCTCAACCTATGGATCTATACTGTTTCGGAATCAATGAGGGTCACCCCGCAGACAAACATTTTATTTCTCACCACGCCGGGTGCCGGTGTAACACGAACAGATCCCGAAGGTGTAGGAGATGCACCGGCAGCCGGTGAACCCGGCCTTCTGAAGCAGGCTGAGCATCGCCCCGCCTTTCGGCACTTTTTCGACCGATGCGGGCAGGTAGCGGTATTCACGCCCATGTCCGGTCAGTAAGCGTCCGGCCCATGGCATGACCTTCCGCAGATAGAAGCGGTAGAGCGGGCGCATGGGGAAGGCGCGGGGCTCCGAGAGTTCGAGGATCACGATGCGGCCGCCGGGCTTGAGCACGCGGTGCATCTCACGGAAGCCCGTCAGGAGATTCTCGAAATTCCGCACGCCGAAGGCGGAGGTGACGGCATCGAAGGACGCGTCCGGGAAAGCGAGCGCGAGGCCGTTGCCCGGAGCCAGCGTGATGTGCCTGTCCAACCCTGCGGCTGCCACCTTTGCACGTCCGGTTTCCAGCATGCCTCCGGAAAGGTCGATGCCGACGATGCGCGTGTGGGGCAAGCGGCGTGCCGCCATGATGGCGAGGTCAGCCGTACCGGTGGCCACATCGAGCAGGCGGGCGGGCGGGTCCGCCTGCAACAGGCGCAACGCGCGGAGCCGCCAGAGAAGGTCGACGCCGAACGAGAGGACGCGGTTGAGCCGGTCGTAACGGTGGGCGATCACATCGAACGCCCGCGTGATCTGCACGCTCTTGCTTTCGTTTGAGGCGTAAGGGGTGAGGTCTTCGATGTTCATGGTTTGCCGGTCAGGTCGGCGGCGCAAAGCCGGTCGGCCTCGTTCTTGCCGATGCCGCAGGTTTCAGCGAGTTCCGCGCTCAGGTGGCCTGCCAGGCGCGGGAGGCTGATGGCGAACAGCCTGCCCTCTCCGGCGTGGATGCGGGCGGCGAGGCGTTGGTAAGCGCCGTAAAAGTCGGAACCGCAGGACGCATGGAGGGTTTGAAGGGCGTGCGGGAAGCGCCTGCGGTTATGCACCAGCTCCCAGCACCGCGCGAAACGCTGGAGCCGCATGAGCGTGCCGAACTCCATGGCGTCGGAGCGCAGCAGTTCATACGGCGGCTCGGGGTTGAAAGCGAGTCCCCACTGTGCGGCGTCCCGCGCGAGGCGCGTGCCGGGCAGGCCTTTGAGCAGGTTCACTTGAACTTCCGGCGGCGCGCACTCCGCGATCAGCGTGTTGAAGCCGCGGGCGAAGGAGGCTTCGTCCTCGCCGGGTAAACCGAAGATCAGGTCGGCGTGGATCGTCGCGCCGGTCTGCCGCGTGAGGAAACGCAGGTTGGCGAGCGTCTTTGCGGTGTCCGCGCTGCGGCCGACCGCAACGGCAACGGTTGGGTTCAGGGTCTGTATTCCGGCCTCCACATGCAGGGTGTCTTTCGGGAAGGCGGCGAGGCGCGAGGCGACGGACTCATGCAGGCTGTCGGGGTTGATCTCGAAATGCAGGCGCATGTCCGGGGTGGCGCGGCTGAGGAAAAAGTCGAGGATTGCGGCGGCGTGGGCGGCAGGCGCGTTGAAGCTGCGGTCGAGAAACTTGAACTGCCGCAGGCCGCGTTGCCAGAGGGTGGCGAACGCGGGCAGGAGACGCCCGGGCGGGATGAGGCGCAGGCCCGTATCGGCCGAGGTGCAGTAGGCGCAGGAGTAGGGGCAACCGCGGCTGGCCTCGACATAGACGGTGCGTTGCGCAATGTCGGCATCGGTATAGAGGCCGTAAGGCAGCGCGAGTGTCGCGGGATCTTCGGGCGGAGGCGTTATCACTGCCGGGGCGGATTCCGGGGTCTGCCCGTGCTGTCGGCACAGCGTGCGGAAGGCGGTCTCGCCCTCGCCGATGATGAGGGCGTCGAACAGCGCGGCGTGGGGATAGCCGGCGGTGATTTCGGGGCCGCCGGCGATGAGGCGCAGGCGGGGGGTCACGGTGCGCAAGATGCGTGCGGCGGCCTCGATGAGACGCACGTTCCAGAGGTAGACTGAGAAGCTAACGATGCGCGGATGCGTTTCTGCGATCTGTGTGGCGAGTTGGAGGGGTGTGAGGTTGAGATCGGTCTCGAGGATGCGGGCTGATCCGGCAAGTTCCCCCAGGTTCGCGTGGAGCGAACGCACGGCAAAAGCGCAGTGGCTGTAACGTGCGTTAACCGCAACCAACAGGATATCGGGGGTCACTGGCAAGTCCCGGTATCCCGGCGCGTGGCATACGTCTTGCCCCGTCCAGCCGCAAGCGTGGGGATAACGGGCCTGTGAGGAGGGGGGCTGGCACCGAATGTATGGAAGACGTTGACCGCGACGGTGTTGGTTAGAGCGCAAACGTTCGCTTCTGCGGCGACGGGGAAGAGCGGTGCGGTGGGCACACGAAGTAACGCACACATGTTCACGGTTCAACTATACCGTATCGCATGAGTCCCTGTCAATGAGTGGACGTTGTGGACTTTCCCCGAAAAATGCGCCTCGCTTGGCCAAGCGAGGAAACGCCCGATTCTATCGGGCGCGGCTTGTTATGTCAGGGCAGGATAGACTATACTGGCAGGCATACGGATGCGGGATCATACGGGAAAAAGGAAGAAATGCCCTTTTGTGGGGCTTATAAACTGACGGGGGTATAACCTGCGTGAGCGGATAAAAAATTAACCAAATGGTGGACATGACGGGGAAGGTGGTTTTTGTTTTAATAGAGACACTGAATTTGGCGGAAGGCCCGCGCGCGGGCAAGAACGGGGGAAAGCCATGCACATTATCGTTTGTATCAAACAGGTTCCGGATACGACGAACGTCCGTATCAATCCCGAGACCAACACCTTGATGCGCGAGGGGGTCGAGAGCATCATGAACCCCTTTGACGAATATGCGTTGGAAGAGGCGCTGAAACTGAAGGACGCCCACGGCGCGCGCGTGACGGTCATTTCCATGGGGCCGCCGCAGGCCGAGATTGTTTTGCGGGAGGCCATGGCCCGCGGGGCGGACGCCAGCGTGCTGCTGACGGACCGTGCGTTCGCGGGTGCCGACACGCTGGCCACCTCCTACGCGATTTCGCAGGCCATCAAGAAAGTCGATGCCCATCCCGACCTCGTGCTCTTCGGCAAACAGGCCATCGACGGCGACACCGCCCAGGTCGGCCCCGGCGTGTCCGAGTTCCTCAACTTTCCGCTTGTGACCTATGTCAGGGCCGTCAAAATCAGTGGCGACACCTTCACGGTCGAGACGCAGATGGACGAGGGCGTCAATGTGATCGAGGGCAAGATGCCCGCCGTGATGACTGTGGTGAAGGAAGCCTCCATGCCGCGGTTCGCGAGCCTGAGCGGGTGGATGGAGGCCAAAAAGACGGGGATTCCGCGTTGGGGGGCGAAGGATGTGGGGGCGGCACCGGACATGTGCGGCCTCGACGGTTCGCCGACCAAAGTGGTGAAGATTTTCGCGCCGCCCACAAAGACGGGCGGAATGCGGATGGACGGCCGCGATGAACCGGGTGCGGCGGTTGAGGCGATTCTGAAGCTGTTGCAGGATAAGGGGGTTGCGTAAGCCATGGCGGACACACCGATCATCATTGATAGCGTGAAGTGCCGCGGATGCAAAAAGTGCATTTCCGCGTGCCCGTTCGACGCGTTGCACATGGAAGGCAAACTTGCGGTGCTCAAGCCGGAGGAATGCCGCGCCTGCAACGCTTGCGTCAAGGCCTGCCCGTTTGAGGCGATCTCGCCGAACGTCAAGGAAGAGGCCAAGAAAGAAAGCCTTTCGGATTTCAAGGGCATTTGGGTGTTCGCGGAGCAGCATCACGGCAACGTGCAGGAGGTGGCCTACGAGTTGCTGTCCACCGGGCGGCGGCTGGCGAAAGACCGCGGCTGCGAACTGGCGGCTGTGGTGCTGGGGCATAACGTGACGGATTCGGCGGCACACCTGATCGCCGCCGGCGCGGATAAGGTCTACATCGTTGACCAGCCCGGACTGGCCGAGTACGAGGCGAACGTCTACACCGACGCGCTGAACCAACTGATCGCCAAGTACAAGCCCGAGGTGATTCTGGCGGGCGCGACAGCGGTGGGCCGCGCGTTCTTCGCCAAGGTGGCGGTGCGCGCGCGCACGGGTCTCACGGCGGACTGCACGGCCCTGTCGATCGACAAAGAGAGCCACCTGTTGCACCAAACGCGTCCGGCGTTCGGCGGCAACATCATGGCGACGATCATGACGCCCAACCACCGCCCGCAGATGGCCACGGTGCGGCCCAAGGTGTTCAAGATGACACCGCCCGACCCGAAGCGCAAGGGCGAGACGTTGCTGGAGGCGCTTAAGCTGGTGACGGCTGACACGAAGATCGTCAGGGTTGAGCGCAATGCGGCGAACGTGAACATCGCCGAGGCGGATATCATCGTTGCGGGCGGGCGCGGGCTGAAGAAAGCTGAAAATTTGGAGCAGCTCAAAAAGTTGGCGGAGCTGCTCGGCGGCGTCGTGGGCGTGTCGCGCGCCTGCGTGGACGCGGGGTGGATCTCCGCGGCGCATCAGGTGGGGCAGACCGGCAAGACCGTGTGCCCCAAGATCTACGTGGCGTTCGGCATTTCCGGCGCGATCCAGCACCTCGAGGGGATGCGCGGCTCGGACACGATCATCGCGGTCAACAACGACCCGAACGCTTCGATTTTCGGGGTCGCGGATCTCGGCATCGTGGGCGATCTTTTTGAGATT
>JALHET010000041.1:0-14007 GCA_022839525.1 Lentisphaerota bacterium | reverse complement strand
GGCGGTCGAGGCGAAGCGGAAAAACTGAGGGCCGGACGTACTTTTTTTGAATTGGGGGGCGGGAGTTATGGCGAACAAGATGAAACAGCCGATTCATACCGATATACTCTGCGTTGGTGCGGGCATCGCTTCGTTGTCGACGGCGCTGGCGTTGCTGCGCACGCTGAAGGCGCAGGGCAAGTCTGTCCCGCGCGTGGCCGTCATCGAGAAGGGGCGCAACGTGGGCAGCCACGTTTTGTCCGGCGCGGTGATCGACATGAGCGGTTTCGAGGGGCTGTTGACTGAGGAGGAGATCGCCAAGATGCCGGTGGAGGCGCGTGTCAGCAAAGAAGCGTTCCACATGCTGTTCAACGCGAAGCACGCGATGAAAATCCCCTGGGTGCCGCCGCTGATGCAGGCGCACGGGTATCCGGTCGGGTCGCTGACCAAGCTGACGCAGTACGTTGCGCAGCTCTGCGAGAAAGAGGGTGCCGAGGTTTACACCGGGTTTGCGGCGACCGGGCTGATTGAGGACAACAAGGGCCGCGTGATCGGCGTCAAGATCGGCGACAAGGGTCTGGACCGGGACGGCAAACCGAAGGCGAGCTACACGCCGGGCGAGGAGATTTACGCCAAGGTGGTGGTGCTCGGCGAGGGCGCGTGCGGTGTTTTGACCGACAAGCTGATCGCGCGCAAAGGGCTCGAAGCCCGGCGCCAGCAGTCGTACGCGGTGGGTATCAAGGAGGTGATCGAAGTTCCGGCCAATGAGGCGCGGGTGGGGGAGATCGCCCACACGTTCGGCTATCCTTCCGACTGGAGCACCTACGGCGGCGGTTTCGTGTATCACGTTTCGCCGACGCAGGTGATGATCTGTTTCGCGTATGCGCTCGACTACGCGCATCCCGAGACGGATCCGCACACGATGTTCCGCCTGTTCAAGGCGCATCCGGTCATAGAGGAGCACATCAAAGGCGGCAAGTCCGTGGCGTATGGCGCGAAGGTGATCCCCGAGGGCGGCTACTATTCGGTGCCGCAGGTGGTTGCCGACGGCGCGCTGATCGTGGGCGACGGGGCGGGGCTGGTGGACACGCTTCGCATTAAGGGCATCCACATTGCTGCACAGTCGGGCCGCGCGGCGGCCGAGACACTGGCGGAGTGCTGGAACGCAAACGATTTTTCGCTGAAGGCACTCAAGCCTTATGGCGACCGGCTGAAGAGAACCGAAGGGTGGAAACAGCTTAAGCGCGTGAAGAACGTGCGCGCGCCGTTTTCCACGAACCTGATTTTGGGCGTGATGAGCGCCGGGTGTGCGTGGGCGACGTTCGGCACGTTCCCGTTCTGGCAGGTGCCGATGGCTCCGGACTATGAGGAGATGTTGCCGCTCAAAGGCGGAAAGTTGCCCGAGGCCAAGGTGCTGGATACGAGCCCGACCTCGCCGGACCGTCTGACGGACGTGTTCATGTCCGGCACCATCCACGATGAGGATCAGCCGTGCCACCTTAAAATTCTTGATCGCGCCGTGTGCCAGAAATGTATTAAGCTTTACGGTGCGCCTTGTCAAAGGTTCTGCCCGGCGGAGGTGTACCGGCTGGAGGACGGGAAGATCCACGTTGACTTCTCCAATTGCCTGCACTGCAAGACGTGCCAGATCAAGGATCCGTTCCAGAACATCGAGTGGACCTTCCCTCAGGGTGGTGACGGCCCCCGCTACACACGCATGTGAGAACCGTTTTTATTCAAAAAGCATCAAGGAAACGACTATGGACATGACATTCAACCGCAGAAAGTTCCTCAAAACGACCGGGGCGGCTGCCGCCCTGCTGCCGACCTTCAACATCCTGAGCAACGAGGCAAACACCATTGGCCCCAAGGATGATCAGGTCAATGTCGGGGTGATCGGGTATGGCGCCGAGGGCGAGATCCTGGCCGACGCGGCGATGAAGATTCCCGGCGTGCGCTTCACTGCGGTCTGCGACATCTGGGACTACCGCCGCAAGATGGCGCGCGGGCGCCTGAGGGCTCTGGGGCACACGGTGAATGTCTATGAAGACTACCGCGAGATGCTCTCGAAAGAGGATAAGAACATCGATTGCGTCATCAACGCCACGCCGGACTGGATGCACGCGGAGATCACGAACGCTTCCATGCGTGCCGGAAAGCATGTGTACTGCGAGAAGGAAATGTCCAACAGTCTCGAGAAAGCCAAGTCCATGGTGTTGGCGCAGCGCGAGACCGGCAAGATCCTGCAGATCGGCCATCAGCGCCGGTCCAACCCGCGTTACATGCACGCGATCAACCGCGTCATCCGCGAGGCCAACATGCTGGGGCGCGTGACGCACGCTTACGGTCAATGGAACCGGTCGGTCGCACCGTTCGTATCGGTGCGCGATCGCCTCAACATCCCGACCGAGACCTTGCAGAAGTACGGGTACGAGAACATGGAGCAGTTCTTGAACTGGCGCTGGTTCGCGAAGTACGGCGGCGGCCCGATGGTCGACCTCGGCTCGCACCAGATCGACCTTTTCTTCTGGGTGTGGGACTGTGTGCCGATATCGGTTACGGCGATCGGCGGCAACGACTATTACAACCGCCAGATGAACGATAACGTGATGGCCATCTACGAGTTCAAGACGCGTGAGGGCGTCATCAACCGCGCCTACTATCAGGTGTTGACGACCTCGAGCCGAGGCGGCTTTTACGAGCAGTTCATGGGCGAGAACGGGTCGCTGACGATCTCCGAGATCGCGGCGCGCGGCAACGCGGTGCAGCGTGAGGTGCGCGACGGCGTGCCGAAATGGGAGCCGTTCGGGTGGCGGCGACGGTCACGACCAACGCGGCGGTCGATGTGCGCGTGACAGCCGAGGCCGACGGCTGGCCGCTGCCGGTGGATCTGCTCAAGCCTGCCCACATGCCGCACCTCGAGAATTTCTTCGCGGCGGTCCGTCACGGCGAGAAACTGAACTGCCCCGTCGATCTGGCGTACGAGTCCGCCGTCGCGGTGTTGGCCGCCAACCGCTCGGTGGCCGAGCGCAAGACGATCACGTTCAAGCCGGAAGAGTTCAAAGTCTAGGAACGGGACGCACAGGACGGATAGGATCTATCATGAAACGACTTCTCACATTTGCTCTGGCTCTTGTTGCGGGTGCAGCCTTCGCAGCAGTGCCTTCACACTGGGACGGCGGGCGGAACACGCCGGTGCATCGCCTTGCGCTGAACGATGAGTTCGGCGACGTGATCGTGCCGGGTGCGTCTGACGCATTGCCGGTGAGCACCCGCAAGACGTGTGGCCAGTGTCACGACTACAATGTCATCGCGTCGGGCTGGCACTTCAACATGTCGAGCACCAACGCTGCCGCCGGCCGTCCCGCGCAGCCGTGGTTCCTGATCGATCCGCTCAGTGGCTCGCAGATCCCGATGAGTTTGCGCGGCTGGCCCGGGACGTATCGGCCGAAGCAGATCGGCATGACCGACTGGGAGTGGGTTTACGCGTTCGGGCGCCACCTGCCCGGCGGCGACATTGCCGACCCTGCGGATCTCTACGCCGAAGGCGGGCCGCGCGCCCGTTGGGATGTGAGCGGGCCGCTCGAGATCAACTGTTTTGCCTGTCACAGCCAAAGCAAGATGTACGACCACAGCGAGTGGACCCGGCTCATCCTGCGCCAGAACTTCCGATGGGCCGCGACCGGCGCGTCGGGTCTGGGCGAGATCCTCGGCATGGGTTCGCGTGTGCCCGACTATTGGGGGTTGCTGCGCGGCCTGAACCGCGATGATGCGGTTTACGCTGTGCCTCCGCATGTGGTGTACGACATGCGCCAGTTCGACGCCAAGAACCGCGCGGTTTTGGACGTCGGGGCGCCGCGCAACGAGAACTGCCTGAACTGCCATTCGACGTCGCAGGCAGGCATGCCGCACAAGGATATCGACGGCGACGTCCACCTGCGTGCGGGCATGGCCTGCGCCGACTGCCACGGCAACGGCGAGGATCACGCGGTCGCGCGCGGGTTCGAGGGGGACAACACCGGCAAGATGGACAAAATCCGCGCCACCGCGAGTTGCGTGGGTTGCCATCTGGGCTCCGGTGTCGCGAAGGCCGGACGCCATGGGGCTCCCGCTCCGAAGCACACCGGTATCCCCACGAGTCACTTTTCGGCACTCGCCTGCACGGCCTGCCATTCCGGCGTGACCGAAAACGGCGACCTCGCGCAGGTCCGCACGTCCCGTGCCAACCGCATGGGGGTGTACGGCCGCGCGCGTTGGGCGACGCCGCAGCCCTTTATTATCGAGCCCGTGTTTGTCACGAACGATCAGGGCAAGATCGAGCCCCGCCGCATGGCGTGGCCGGCCTTCTGGGGCACGCGCGATGCGGCTGACGCCGCCACGATCGTCCCGCTCCTGCCTGACACGGTGTCGGCGGCCTGCGAGGGTCTGTTGGACGTGCGCGAGCAGGTGGGAGCGGCGTTGGACATGCTGGCGACCGATCCCAACAACCCCGGGTTGCCTGTGCTGGCGGTTGACGGCATGCTCTTCAGAAAGAATGTCGACGGCCGGGCGGAACCCGCCGGCGAGGCGGCGGCGGTGTCGGGCTGGTTCTATCAGGGCGCGACAAACCTGATCGCCGTGATTCCCGCTTATGACGCGGACGCGGACATCGAGAAGATGACGGACGAGCAGTTGACGGCCCGCCAGGACTGCGAAAAGAAACTGTCGAACCTGCTGCAGACGCTGGACGCTTCGGAGCAGGCCGCGAAACGCGGCTTCGGCGCGGTTGTGATCGGCAACACGCTTTTTTTCCGCGGTGGCGAAAACGATGCGATGGTCTCTACCAATGCGCCGGTCAAGGCCGGAAAGCCGCTGCTGGGCTGGTACCAGAACGGCACGTTTGAACCGTTGGTTTCGGACTACACAGTGCGCAACGTCAAGGAACTGGGCGGCAGCGAATGCACGGTCACCGAGGACATGGTCGCGGCCGGGCTCAAGTGTTTGGCGGACAAGGGGACGAAGCGCGCCGTTTATGTGGCTCACGGCCAAGTCTGGGAGCTTGCCGCGGACGGCACGTTGAAGGCCAAGGCCGAAAAGGCCGCCGATGCGGTCTCCTGGCCGGTCGGACACGATGTGCGCCCGGCCCGCATGGCGCGCGGCGCGAAGCCCGTGAAGTGCGCGGACTGCCACACGGTGGATTCGAAGTTCTTCTTCGCCAAGGTGGCGTCGACGGGGCCGCTGCTGACTTCGCGCACGCTGGTCAAGGCCCAGAACGAGTTCATGAACCTCAGCGGAAGCTACAACAGGGTGTTCGGCGTCACGTTCCTGATGCGTCCGTTCTTCAAGATCTTCCTTTGGTCGGTCTTCGCGATCGTGCTGCTGGTGGCGGTGGCGTTTGTTGCGGCGGCCGTGCCGGCCGTGCTGGCCAAGGGCGACGTCCCCTACGGCAAGCCGAACGAGAAGCTGATCGTGCTGATCGACAAGCTGGCGGCTGTGGGGCTGTGCGCGGCGAGCGTTTACCTCGGCGTATCCGGCGCGCTGGGCTGGTTCTTCCACCTGATGACCGGTTATCTGCTGGTTTTCCACATGGTGGCGGGCGGACTCTTTGCGGCCTGCCTCGTGGCGCTGATCTGGTTCCGCGGCGCGCGGCGCATCACGAACGTGAAGCGCAACCTGCTGTGGATGCTGGTGATGGTGTTGGGTGTCGGCGTGCTCTTCACGGCCGTGGCCCCGATGATGACCTGGTTCGGGGAGGGGTGGCAGCATGTGATGACATGGGCGCACCGCTGCACAACCTTCTGCTTCCTGGCCGTTTCGGCTTGGATGCTGTTGACGGGCGGCCGCAAGGAATGAATCAATAATACCTGATCTTTGAAACATGAAACCAGTCGTCCACCGGTTTGAGCACCAGGCGATGTCGACGGTGTTTGAGCTGATGATCGTAACGGATGATCACCAACTCGCCGGGAGCGCGTCGCACGCGGTGTTTCAGAAGGTGGACAGGCTGGAGGAGTTGCTCAGCCGTTTCCTCGACGTGAGCGAGGTGGCGATGATCGCCCGGCTCAAGCCGGGCGAGACGTACCGCGTCGCCCCGGAAACGCTCCGCCTGCTGATGATTGCGACGCAGGTGTGCGCGGCTACACACGGCGCGTTCGATGTGACGGTCGGCGCGGTGATGGACGCGCTGCGCGAGGTGAAGCACCGGTGGCAGGCCTTGACGCCGCAGGAGCGCGGGAGCGTGTTGGCGGCGTGCGGCATGAGCCGGCTGGTCATCGACACGCAGAACCTGCTGATCGCGGTGAAGCCGGACCGGCTCGGGCGCGCGACGCCGCTGGAACTCGACTTCGGGGCGATCGCCAAGGGGTACGCGCTGGATGTCGCGTGCGAGATGCTGGTGACGGATTGGGAGTTTACCGATTTCCTGATGCATGGCGGCACCAGCACCGTGGTGGCGCGGGGCTCGATGGGCGACGGGCAACCGGGCTGGCCGGTGGGTGTAGGAGGCGACTGGCGCGAGCGTGCGGGTCTGCACAACGTCCGGCTCAGCAACGGCGCGTTGAGCGGTTCAGGTTTTGACGTCAAAGGCGCGCACGTTGTGGACGTGCGGAAGGGTGCGGCGGCTGCACGGCATCCGGCGGCGTGGTCGTACGCGTCTTCGGCGGCGGAGGCGGATGCGCTCTCGACCGCGTTTCTGGGTCTGGACTGGAAGGAGATCGAGGCCGCGTGCGCGGCGGTGCCGGGAAGCGGCGCGCTGGTCGCGCGGGGGCAGCCGGTATGGATGGACAAGGTGCGCAGGCCGGTGCGGGTGTGCGGGGTGTTCCCGCTGCCGTTTAATTAAGCGAGAGATTTTAGGGTCTGACCAGTCGGATGGGTCTGACGGGTTGGACAGTCCGGACAAACATGAACAGAGCAACAAAGGAGAGACACATGAAACTCAATGGAATGATGCTGACGGTCGTGCTGGCCGGACTTGCCGTGTCGGCAAGTGCGCAGGACGCCGCCAAAGTACAGCTCAAGATCGAACTGCCCAAGCCGCAGTTCACGGGTACGCCGAAAGACATCCGCTCGCCGAACCTGGAGCCGGCCCGCGGGGGAAAGCCGCGTCCGCCGATCGATGTTCCGGTTGGTGCAGACAAGGTGCTTTCGAGAAACTGCAAGGTGACGTCGAGCGATCCCGAGCCGATCATCGGCGAACTCACGTTCATTACGGACGGCGATAAAGAGCACGATGCGGCGACCTATGTCGAGCTCGGCCCGAAAACGCAGTGGGTTCAGGTCGATCTGGGCAAGGAGAAGGAGATCTACGCGGCGTGTGTGTGGCATTATCACGGCGAAGCGCGTGTCTACCGCGACGTGATCTGTCAGATCTCAAACGACCCCGACTTCATTGACGGCGTGGTGACCGTCTTCAATAACGACCACGACAATTCTTCCAAGCTCGGCGAGGGCAAAGAGAAGGAGTACGTCGAGGACAACAACGGGCGCCCGTTCGCCATCAACGGCGTGAAGGGGCGTTATGTCCGCTTCTACAGCAACGGTAACACTTCGAATGAGATGAACCACTACACCGAAGTCGAAGTGTACGGCAAACCATAAGCCGGGTCACGCAAGGCAAACGTTTGCGTGAAGATACGGGCGATGCGGCGAACGGTTCGTTTGCCGGTCGCCCTTTCCGTTTTTTGGCGGGTATCTTTGGCCGCGTCCGTTTTAAACGCGATAGATTTGCGGGTGAAAGGGGTTGAGAATGTGCGTTGCGTCTATTACACTCATTTCTTGTTATTTTAGTCATTTCAGCAAAAGGTGTGATTGTGGCCAAAACAACACAACAGGTTGCGGGCGGCAGGAACGTTTGGCTTGTCCGGAACGAGCAGGGCGAACGCTTCGGCCCCGTCGATTTCGAGACGCTCAAATCGTGGGCGCGCGACGGCAGGCTGGCACCCACCAATGAGGTCTCCGGGAATGGGACAGACTGGAAGCTTGCCACCTCGCAGCGCGGGCTGGAAATGGATTGGGTGGCGGAAGTCACGCCCGGCACGTTTTACGGGCCGATCCATCAAGTGGCGATGGAGGAACTGTCCAAAGAGGGGGCGTTAACGGGGCAGGCCGCATTTTTTGTGCGCAGCGGATTCGGGGAGCGCCGCGAACAGGAGGCGCGTGCCCAGCGCGAGTCGCAGGAGCGCCTGGAGTTGTCTGCGCGGATCGACGAGTCGCAGGCGAAGTCGGCTGACCTTGAGCGGCAGCTTCTGAAGCTGCGCGAGCAGATGGCGGCAGCCGAGAAGGAACTGAACCAGTCGCGCAAGGATCAGACGCGGGCGTCTGAGGCGCTGGCAAAGATACAGGCCGAGCGCGAGGCGCAGAAGGCGGCTTGGGATGCGCAGGCACAGCGGTTCGAGACCGAGAGGCAGACCTTGCAGGCGGCGGTTAAGCGTGCAGAAGCCCGTGTGGCTGAAGGGGCGGGCCGCATTGCCGAACTTGAGGGCGCGCTGGCCGGTGCGGAACATGCCGCGGAGTTGCGGGAGGCTGCCGAAAAGCAGGTGCTGGCTTTGAGTGCAGGGCTGGAAGCGGCGAAGGCCGAGTTGGAGGAGGCGCGGCAGGCGGCTAGGCAGGCTCATGTTACGGGCGAGGCGGCGGCGGAAGCGCGGGATGCGGTGAAGCGCGAGTTGGAAAGCGAAACGCGGCAGACGGAGGCGTTGAAGAAAGAGTTGGCGGCGGCCCGGGCGGAACTGGAGGAGGCGCGGCGGCGGAGGGATACCGCACGCGCGTTGGCGCGTCAGGCGCTGGACGCGCTGGACGTTCCGGGTGAGCCTCCGGCGGAGGAGGAGGCTGTAGAGGCTGAACCGCTTGAGCGGGAGCGCAAACCTCCCGCGCGTCCGCCGCGGGAGGACAAGCCGCTGGAGGTGGAAGTGTTGCCTCCTGAGCGAACGGAGCCGGTGTCCGGAAAACCCCCGGTCGTGAATTATGCCAGCCGGGCGAAACCGGGACTCTCGCTGGCAGAGCTTGAACATCAGGCGCGGCGCGAACTGGAACGTCTCGGCGCGCACGGGAAGAACTTCTTCGCGAAAAAAAAGTGAGACTGGAAAGACGGTGACTTGTTATGGCTGATACGCAAAACGACACAGAGGACACCCGCCAATGGTTCCTGCGGATCAACGGCGAAACGGTTTTCGGGCCGGTTTCTACAGAGGGGTTGATCGTCTGGGCGGAGCAGGGGCGCATCTTGCCGGGACATGAGGTTTCGACGGATCGGAAGAAGTGGCTACAGGCCGTTTCCGTGCCGTTGCTCGACATGCGGTGGTTTGTGGACGACGGGGAGGGCGAACTGCGCGGCCCGTTAAACCGTTTGGCGGCGGAGGCGTTGCTGAAAAGCGGCAAAGTGCCGGAGGGTTCCCAGTTGCTTTCTTCCGACGAGGTCGATACGGATACGGGTGCCGGGCGCGATGAGAAACGGGACGAGCCTACGAAAGACACGCTGCCCGATTCGGTTTTGCGTGTGCGTGTCCGCGAATTGGAGGGTATGGTCAACGGGTTGCGCGAACGGTTGGCGAAATTGTCCGACGCCAGCGCACTGGAAACGGTGCAGCACGAGCGGGATGTGCTGTCGGCCCTTGTGAAAGAGGCGGAGGCGCAGCGGGATGCCTGTTTGCGAAATGCGGACAAAGAAAACCGGGCGCGTGACCGCAAAGAGGAGCTTTTGAGGCAGCAGATTAAAAAACTGGAGCAGCAGTTGGAAGAAGCGGACAACCGGTCGCGGTTGTCGGAGTCGGCCGCGGCGGAACAGGCAGCCGGTTTTCAGCGGCAGATTGCGGAAGCGGAAGCGGCACATGCGAGCCGTATGGCGGAACTGGAGCGGCGTGTGGCAGAGGCGGAGGACAAGGCCTGTGCAGCGGAAAAGGGGTTTGTGGAACTGCTCAACGACGCGAATGCGCGCGATGCCGCCTATCAGGAGAAGATAGCGGCTCTCGAAAAGGCCTGCGCGCAATCTCCGGAAGAAACGGCGCGGTTTTTTGCGGATCAGGCGGCTTTGTTTGAACTGATGAAGGCGGAGGCTGATGAGCTCGCGGCTGGTATAGAGCGGGAGCGAACGTACATGGATCAGTTGAAAGAGATAGGAGGCCAGCGGCAACAGGCGTTGCTCGCCCGCCGACAGCTTCTGGTCAAGCAGATGGGAGGAAGCCCGGCCGAAATGACGCGGCGCGTGGCGCGTGAACAACCGTCTGATCCGACCGCGGCACGGCTCCGCACGGAGTTGGAGAATCTGAGGGTCACCTACGCGCGCGAGGTGAGTCAGGCGGAAGAGCGCGAGCGCGGCATGCAGCGCAAACTGCGTGTGCTGGAAGCGGAGTCGGAAAAACTGCTGGGGCAGGCAGCGGAGGGCGAGAAGACCAGTCGGCGCCTCCATGAGGTGGAAGAGGTTCTACGGAAGCGGGAACAGGAGTTGGCGGATGAGCGGAAGAACCGCGAGGCAGAGCGCGAGCAGTATCAGAGCAGCCAGCAGGCGTTGCTGATGCGCATCGAGACGCTTGAGAAGGGGTTAAAGCCCACCACCCCCGACGCGATTCAGTCGTCGGAGGCCCGGAACGCCAAACTGGCGTCTTGGATGCGGCTAAAGCGGTGAAAGGCAGATGCGTGTTTTGTAAGGGAGAAAAGGATGATCGGTCAGATTCGTGAGTCGCTGATCCGGGGGCGTGCCCCAGAGGTGGTGGCGGGCGTGGAGCAGGCCTTACAACAAGGAACGGGAGCCGAGGAGATACTGAATGACGGGTTGTGCCAGGGCATGAGCATCATCGGTGAGAAGTTTAAAAAAGGCGAGATTTTCGTGCCGCAGGTGTTGCTGGCGGCGCGGGCGATGAAACAGGGGGCCGAACGCTTGAAACCGTATCTGGTGGCGGCCGGTGTTGAGCCGGTGGCAACGGCGGTGATCGGCACCATCATGGGTGATTTGCACGACATCGGCAAAAATCTGGTGGGCATGATGCTTGAGGGTGCGGGCTTCACGGTTATCGATGCCGGCATCGGCGTGAAGGCGGAGACGTTTGTCCAGCTTGCGCGGGAACACCGGGCGCAGATCATTGGCGTGTCAGCCCTGCTGACGACGACGATGGTGAACATGCGGGCGGTCGTTGAGGCGGTCAGGGCGAGCGGAATAGCCGCCAAGGTTATCATCGGCGGCGCGCCGGTGACTCAGGCCTTCTGCGAGGAGATCGGGGCGGACGGATATTCGCCTGATGCGGCCTCTGCGGCGCAGTTGGCTCTGCGTCTGGTTGCCGGTGAGACGCGAGGAGTGGAATGTTGAAGCGGAAGTTGATGCTCGTTATCTGTGTGGCCTTGGGTGTGCGCTGCGCGAGTGCGGATACGTTGGCTTACTGGTATTTAAATGGTTTTTCCGCGGGGGTGGATCTCCGAAACGCGGCGGGAACCAATTATGTTTTTGAAATGCGCCAGGGTGAGGTCTCCCTGTCCTTCCGCAGGCCGCTGGCCGTTGTGCCGGGGTGGGGGGGGCTTCCGGTGGCGACGCGCGGCATCCGCGCCAACAACGGTTCTGCGTTCTTCGGGGCGGGAGGACATGCGTTCCTGTGCGCGCCCGGTTTGGGGCGCCGGCTGGGTTTGACGCGCAGTTTCACGGTTGAAGGGTGGTTGCGAAAGGCGTGTGATCCGGCGCCGGGCGGGCGCTTCCTCCTTTTCGGTGCCGAACAGGCGTCAGGGGCGGGATGGGGCGTGTCGTTGCGCACCGAAGGCGGCAAGACGCGCTTCCATGTCCGTGCGGATTGTCCGCAGGATCGGCTTGTGTTCGACCAATGTTTCCAAGCGTCGGACGTGTCGGGCGATTATGATTGGATGCATGTGGCCGTGGTGTATGATGCCGCGCGCGCCGCGATGGGGGTTTGGGAACTGTTTGTGGACGGGACGGCACGCGGAACGGTGACCAATACCGTGAAGCCCGCCGTTTCTCAGGGGTTTGAGAATTTCGTGCTTGCCGGGAGCGCGCGCGGGGGCACATTCGAGGGTCAGGTAAATCTCTGGCGGGTGAGTGACGGGGTTCTGCCGGCCTCGCGTTTTTTGAGCGCATCGGCGGTAAGGACGCTGGCGTATTGGCCGTTGGACACGGTTGAGGGAGGAGGGCTGGATCTTACTGACAAGGCGGGCGGGGGCTACACGCTTTGTCCGGGTAAGGATGGCGGCGTTTCAGGTTCTGCCGAGCAGGCGGTAGCTCGCGTTTACGGCCGTCAGCCGCCGTTTGGCCGCGGAGTCCGCGATATGCGGACAAACTCGGGCAGCGTGCGTCTTGAGGGGGAGCTTGGCCGGCGCAGCCTTCTGGCTGCACCGGACTTGGGGTTGCGGTGTGATCTTACCAACAGCTTCACGGTGGAAGGGTGGTTCAGGAAAGAGGGGAATCCGGGGGAACGTTACTGGTGTTTGGCTGGGGCGCGCGACGATTCGAACGGGTGGACACTGTCGTTGCGTCCGGATGAGGGCGGGGTGCGTTTCCATCTACATGTCAGCGACGTGAACCAAGGCGGACGGTTGCAGTTTGAACGGTTCTTTCACAGTGCCGAAGTTTCAGGAAACACGGGATGGTCTCATGTGGCGCTGGTCTACGATCACTTGCGTGGCGGTTGCGGGGTGTGGGAGCTGTTTCTGGACGGGGTACCCCAGGGGGAGATCAGGAACCCGGCGGCTCCGGACCGGTCACACGGGTGGCGGGATTTCACCTTGGGTGGGAGGGTATCATTCTCACATTCCTACGTGGGGGGTATGGACTGCTGGCGGGTGTCGGACGGGCCGCTGGCGCCGGAGCAGTTCCTCTGCAATGTGCCGGATGCCGCACGCCAGTCTGCGAGGGTGCCGGATAATGACCCGCGTCAGATGGCAAGCGGGTTGCTGATTCCTGCCGGAACCGGCTGCGGGCACCCCTCTCTGGGTGTGCTGCGTGACGGCTCGTGGGTGTGTGTGCTGACGACGGCCGGTTCAGGCGGCGCGAAGGCGGCAGGACAGCGTGTGGTGTCGACGGTCAGCCGGGACAAGGGGAAAACCTGGTCGCCGCCGGTCGAGATCGCTTCGGCAAAAGGGTCTGGCGAAAGATGCGCGGCCTGTTTGGTGACGCCGTTTGACCGGATCTATGCGTTTTATACGGACGGGGGCGACACGGTTGCGGCGATACCCGGGCAGACCAACCGAGTGGAATCGTCGGCGCGGGGCGGGTGTTTTTTCAAACATTCTGATGACGGCGGAGCGACATGGGCGCGGGAAAGGAACCGCATTCCGTTCCGGGCTGCCGGCACGGCGGCGCACAGGTTCGGGGGGCTCGGAAAACCGGTGGTTTCGGATGGAGGCGTGTGTGTCGCGTTCACCACACGGGCGGAAGGAGGGGCGGAGGACGAGGGCTGGTTGGCGGTGTCCGACAACATCCTGGCCGAGCGTAATGCGGGACGGGTACGGTTCACCGTGCTGCCGGAAAGTGGAAACGGTATCCGCAATCCCGAGTTCGGGCCGGTTCAGAGGGGGCATCATCTTGTCGCCCTCGGCAGCAACACGCTGTTTTGCGCGTATCGTACGGAAGGTTTGCCGGCGCAGAGTGTCAGCCGTGACGGCGGGCGCACATGGACGTTACCGGAGCGTATGACCTATGGGGCTGGGCAGCGGGTGATCAAAGCGGATTGTGCGGGCGTCAACGTGTTCAGAACCCGGCCGGGGCGTTTTTTGGCATGTTACCGGAATTCCGCTGTGCCGCCGCAGAGCGGGCATGTGCCGGTTTTCCTCATGGGCGGCCAGCTCGATAGCAACGGTGCCCTTCAGTGGTCTGAACCGGAAATGCTCGTGTATGATCCGAAACATGGCGGCGACATCGTGTGCGGCGACGTGCTTGAGCAAGACGGCCGGTTCTGGTTTGCCGCAACACAGGCGGGTGTGGTTCGGATGGTTGAGGCGAGCCCGAGTTTGCTGGAAGGGGTATGGCGGCAGAAGGAGCGGCGTGAGGTCAGCCGTGTGGGGCTTGCGGCAGAGTTCGCGAATCCGGCCGGCGCGGATCACTCTTTTGAGGTGCCCGCAACG
>JALHET010000370.1 GCA_022839525.1 Lentisphaerota bacterium | reverse complement strand
ACCGTCGGCGGCGCAATCTTTTGAATCTCCGGCGGCGCAACAGGATTCGGCGGAAGGTACCCGGTCTGGCCGGAAATAAAAACCGGGCCGCACAAAAGCCGGAGCCCGACAACGAGCACCCTTCGTGCCCTTCGCAACACTTCTTGAATCCTGAACAGCTGCATCATCTGCACAGACCTCTTTCCTGCCTACATATTCGAAAGACTCTGCTCAACCTGATCGAGCCGGGCCTGCAGCATGTGAATCGTTTTTTCGAGCCGCTTCTTTTCCTTTTCCAGCCGGTCCTTCGGGTCCTCGTCTTCCGGCTTCCGGCCCAAGTCTACCTTGACCGAATCCGGACTGCGCTTCGCCATCAGCTGCTGCTCGGCCGCCATCCGCTTTTCCGGAGTCGGCTGGGCCGCGACAATTTTCATCGTGTCGTACCCGAGCGCGGGGTTCACCTGCAGGGAACTCACCCGGATCGCGGTTTTCGCGGCGGTGCGTGGCAGGCACAGAACGCGGTCGATGTAGTCCTCGTAGCGCACACCCGCATTCTTGCACAGCACCTGCGCTTTCGCCAACAGTCCGCCAAGCTCGCTCATCAGCCGCCCGTTTTCCGCAAGATATTTCTGGCGGATCTCTTCTGTCAGCGCGTTCAGCTCTTCCGAGTTTTCAACGCCGATTTTGTATACGCCGGTGCGCTCGGCCTTTTCCAGAAGCCCGTGGAAGCGCGCCCAGAACGCTGCCGTATGGCTTCGCGGACTGCGAAGCTCGCCCTGACGGACGCACTCAAGGTGATGCGCATACTCGTGAATCGCCGTATACACCAGCTGGTTGTCGTCGTCGAAATTCTTGTTGTGCAGCAGAATCTCGCGCGTGTCCGGCTTGTAGAGGCCATTCACCTTCTTGCTTTTCTTTCCCGTCATCGTCACCGAAAAATCAATTTCGGTATCTTCAAGCTTGAGCAGAATGTCTTTTATCTGATCCTGATTCATTTATCACCTTCCATGCAGCCTATAGCGGAGAGAGTAATCGCGACGGCAGCCGTCGCGGCGGTTTCAGTGCGCAGAATGCGCGAGCCGAGCGAGCACACCGTGCATCCGGCTGCGCGCAACAGCGCGCGTTCGCCTGTGCTCCAGCCCCGCTCGCTTCCGATAAACAGCAGCGCGGGACGCCCGGCCGACACTTCACCGAACGGCGCGCGGGAAAGCGGACACAAAGCATCCTGTACGTCGAGCGAGACCCGGAACGATCGGGTGCCGTTCTCTGCGTCCAGCGCGTCGGCGGCGGCAAGCGTCTGCTCAAGCGAGTCGAACAGGCGCAGTTCGGGAACCGCAGTACCGCCCGCCTGCATACAGCCTTCCAGCAGCCCTTCGCGGGCTGCGCCGCGGTCTACCAGCGTGGACTCCCGGTACGACTTTTCGCCAAGCTCCGTACCCGTCAGCCACACCGCCGAAACGCCGAGGCTCGCAAGGTCGCGCAGAATGCGCTTCAGCTGGATAGGCCGCGGAAACCCGATAACGGCAATCAGCGGATGAAGCGGGCGCATCGGCCGCATCGGCGTAAACACAAAGGACAAACCCTGATCGTCCATCGAAGTAATCGACGCCTCCCCCTCGCTTCCGTTTATCACGCCTGCCTGGAACGAGTCGCTCTTCCTCTTGCGCAAAATTTTCTTGATATGCTGATACCGCGCATCGTCGCGCGAAAAATAGGTTTCTCCGTCGAACAGGACAATATTCATGACGGGTATCAGTATACCAAACCGGTTTGACTTTTCATACCTGCAGGCCTATATTTTGGCAATGAACAACACCATCGAAACCTCGGCGCGCATAGTCGTCCGGGACGTCCTTGCCCTCAAGAAGGGCGAACAGTTCCTTATCATCACAAATCCGTCGGAAGACGTTATGGCAGTCAGCCGGGCCCTGTTCGACGCCGCAACGGAAGCAGGCGCAGAATCCTCTCTTATAATTCAACATGAAAAGACACAGCTCGACTTTGCCAACAAGGCAGCCCTTGCATCTTTCGGTGCGATGCCCGAAGTCTGCGCCTCGATTTCGGCGAACAAGATGGGCAAGGATCGTGTCGCAAGCGAAAAACCCTTTCTGCTGGGAGACCAGAGCTTCGACCATATCTTCCATTACCAGATGGACGGACTGCGC
>JALHET010000369.1 GCA_022839525.1 Lentisphaerota bacterium | reverse complement strand
GGCCGGTCGGCGCCAGCGCCCGCCGGACCGCCCTGAACGCCAGCATCGCGCCGCAGGGCGATTCCGAGCAGTTGGCCGTGTCGAACCGCTTCACCTTCTCGTTCTGGGCCCAGACGGTTGTGCCCGCAACCGACAAGACGTATCCCTATCAACTGATGATGGCTACACCACCAAGCAAGCAAATGGGCATACTGTACGGCTACAAGGCCAACACGCTCCAGTTCTACGGCGGGAATCTGTACGTCGGTGACAACCCGGGTTACGGCGGAAACATTTCGGACATCCCGTTCCCGGACAGCGGCTGGCACCACTATGCCTACACCTATGACGGCACGTACCTGACCGGCACCCGGGACGGGGAGGTGATCGTGCGGCCGGCCCGCTCGTTCGTGTTTAACATCCCGCCGGGACGCAACCACATCAGGATCGGCTCCTCCACGCAGGGCGATTATTTCAGGGGCGGCATCGACGAGTTCCGGGTGGAGGCGGGCGAACGCTCCACGAACTGGCTCTACGCCTGCTACCGCAACCAGCGGGTCCGGCACGAGGGGGTCGACTATCTGAACGCGCCGACATTCGGCGAGCGCGGAACCGTCTCGGACATAGGAAGCGTTTCGGCAACGGCCGGCGCGTATCTCTCCTGCCGCTACCCCACCGCAGTCCGGCTGTTTTACGGCACAGCCGACGGAGGGGAAGAGCCCGGCGGCTGGGGGACATCCCTGAATCTCGGAACCTTGAATACGGGGCCGGTCTCGACCCACCTGACCGGGCTGCTGCCGGACCGGAATTACGTGTACCGCTGCTTTGCGTCCAACGGGCTGGGCGTGGCGTGGTCCGCCCCGTTCACGTTCCGGACCGCGCCCGACGCCGGCCTTTCGCAGTATGGGTACAAGATGCGGATTGACTTCGCGGGGTACACCGCGGACGAGACGCTCACCAATTTCCCTGTGGCGGTCGTGTTCAGCGAACGGCTCGCCGGATTCAAGTACCAGACATTCGCCTCGGAGGCGGGGCACGACCTGCGTTTTGTTGACGGGAACGGGAGGCTGCTGAATTACGAGATCGAGACCTGGGACACGGGAGGGGACTCGACGGTCTGGGTTCAGGTGCCGGAGTTCCGGGCCGGCAGTTTTGTGTGGGCCTACTGGGGGAACAGAGACGCCTCGGACCAGCCTGCCTACTGCTCGAACGGCGACGTGTGGGATTCCTCTTTCTGCGGGGTCTACCACCTGACGCCCGCGCTGAAAGACTCCGCGTTCGGCGCGAACCACGTCGCGAGCGACACCTTGACGCAAACAGCGGGCGGCAAGGTCTCGTACGCCCGGTCGTTCGCCAATAGCGCGAACCTCCTGTTGGGGACATCGGGAAGCCTGGGCGTGTCCGACGCCTTCACCTATTCGGTCTGGGCGAAGACCGCCTATCCCTGTTCGACCGGCATGTATCTCTACAGTCGTCAGCCGGCCAATCGGCCGTCGCAGGTGCACGGCCTCGTCTGCGGGTTTGCGGCGAACCAGGTGGAGTTCCACGCCTCCGGTTACGGCGGCACCTCCAACCCGTGCGCGTCCTCGGCGCTTTCGATTCTGGATGACGGCTGGCACCAGTACGTGTACACCTACGACGGAACCGTCTGGGCCGGGTATCGCGACGGCGAGCCGGTGTTCAGCAGGGAGGGCTTCTTCTCCCTCGCCTTTACGGACGGGTTCACGGAGAACCAGGCCCGGATCGGCTCCAACATTCTGCTCAACCAACCGTTCACGGGCAGTCTGGACGAGTTCCGCGTCGAACGGGTCGGGCGCACGGCGAACTGGATCCGGGCGAGTTACGCGAACCAGAACGCGCCCGAAACGTTCAGCGTCTGCGGGCAAGCCCTCAGTCTGCGCGGAACCGTGTTTATGCTTCACTAATTTTCCGCCCTCGTGTAAGCTGTCGGCAGACAGTTGAATTCCAGTCACCGCTCACCGGTGTGATCAAAGGAGCCTACATATGAAACAGAACATGGTTGCGGGACGGGTGATGGTTTGTGTTGGCGCGTTGATAGGCGCGGCGGTATGGGCGGAGCCCCAGTACTATGACATGGATCCCTCGACCGCCGAGATCAACGGCGGCACGGTGCTCTACGTCAGCCCGGACGGCGACGACGGGAAC
>JALHET010000368.1 GCA_022839525.1 Lentisphaerota bacterium | reverse complement strand
GATCTGGGAGAACATCCTGGCTGTCATCGGCTTGCCGATGGAGTATCAGGAAGCGGTGGTCGACAGCTGGTACGATTGGCGCGACGAGGACCGGACCGTGACCGGGCGGAACGGCGCGGAGGACGAGTACTACGAGGCGCTCGAAAAACCCTATAAGACGCGCAACGGCGAGATCACGTCCGTGGGCGAGCTGGAGATGATCAAAGGTATCCGCGAGCACCCCGCGATTTTCAATGGCGGTATCCTGAACCCGGAAGAGAAGGACAAAAAATCGCAGATCAACATCCAGTACGGGCTCAAGGCTTTTTTTGACATCTATGGGGAAACTGTTAAGATCAATGTCAATTCGGCCGACATGGAGGTTTTGAAAACGGTTCCGGGAATTGACGGGGATGAAATTTTGGCGGGCGCGATTGTCGAGGAGCGGACGACGGGAGCCAATATGGCGTCCTCCGGCGGCACGGTGTCGGAAAGCAAGCTGTTCAAGGATTGGAACGACTTGAACACGCGCATCACCGGAGTGCCGACAGAAGCCGAACCTTATTTGTCTTACGCGCCGGAGAAGTATTTCGAGATCAAGGTAACGGGAGAGGCGGGCGGCATTTCCCACCGCATCATGGCCGTGGCGATTGTGGAGAGTGACAAAGTGCGGTATTTGCGGTGGCGGGAAGACCCGTAGGAGAGGTTCGAAAGTGCGATGGTTTGAAGTTTGGTTTTCGGCCCGGGTCGATTCAGGCCGGACAAGGAACTGAAGACACGGTTTTAGTATGGCGAAAAGGGAAGTCATAGCGTTGTTGGCCGAGGGTGGCGTGTTGCGCGGGGTACGGTTCGCGCCGCGCGGGCGTGACGTTTGGACGCGCACGGGCGGCGGCGTGTGGCCGATCGTAACGGACGGCACGGAGACCCTCCCTCCACCCGAAGAGGGCCAGGACGGGAACGTGCAAGGGGAAGTCGTCGAGAGCGATAAGCCGCTGGCGCGCGCGATGGCGGAAGCCCGGGACGCACTCGGCGCGCGGCAGGTGGTGATCGCGCTGCCGCTCTCGCGGTTGCTGGTGCGCGTGCTGAAATTTCCTCTGGAGGCGCGCGAGGATCTGGCCGACGCCGTTACCCTGCAGATGGATAAGCTCTCGCCTTTCCCCGGCGAAGAACTTTCGGTCGGGTATGAGGTTGTGAGCGAGACCGAGACCGGGCTCTGGGTTTTTGTGGCCGCTTTGCCCGCTTCTGTCTTTGATGAAATCGGTGCGGCGCTGCGGGCGGCAAAGCTCCAGATCGTCCGCACCGACACGTCGGCACTGGGCTGGTTCCGGTCGCTGTGCGGGCCTTGCCAGCTCGCGCAGTCCGGGCGGCGGGTGGTGCTGACGGATCCTGACGGCGGGTGGGATTTGATGGTCTTGGATCACGGGGTGCCGGTGCTGGCCCGCGGGCTGGGGGTATTGCCGGACACGGACGCGCTGGTGCGTGAGGTCACGCTGTCGTTGCTCAACGCGGAATTGGACGCGGGGAACAGCCCGGTCGCCGAGGTGGTGGTGGTCTCAAACGCCGCGCCGTCGCCCGAGGCGTGCGAGCGGCTGGCCGCGCTGACGGGCGCGGCGGTGCGGCATGTGGTGCCGCCCACTGCGGACGGCGGGGTCGAGGGTGTGGCGCTCCGCACGGGCGAGGGCGCGGCGCTCGACCTGACGCCGCAGTCGTGGCGCGACGAGATGAAAGAGGCGGGGACGCGCCGCCGGGTGCTGACGGGCGTGGGCATTGCGCTGGGGGTATGGGCCGTGTTCATGGGCGTGCTGTTCGCGGGGCCGGCGGTGTACGGCCGGTTGACCTCCCGTGTGCGCAACGCGTCGAAGGCGCATGCCAAGGCCTACAAGCAGGTTTCCGACACCCGCGAGCGGGTCAACCTGATCCTCTCCTATACGGACCGGACTTACTCGGTGCTGGAGATGCTGAGGATGGCGTCGTCCTATCTGCCGCCGGGCATCACGCTGGTTGCGTTCAACTACAAGCGCGATGACGGGATGAGGATCTCGGGTGAGGCGGATCAGCCCACACTGGTGTATGATTTCAAGAATGCCGTCACGGAAGTCCCGCTGTTCGAATCGGTGGGGCTCACGGGGCCGTCGGCCAGTAAGAGCAAGCACAAGTTCGACATCGACGCCAAG
>JALHET010000367.1 GCA_022839525.1 Lentisphaerota bacterium | reverse complement strand
GGGCGTAAAAGTGGGGGGGGGATGCGTATGAGACGGATAGTGGGCATGGTGCTGATCGGCCTGATGGCGGTTTGTGTTCAGGCGCAGTCGTGGGTCAATAAAGACAAAGCGCCTGAGAAAACGAGAGGCTGGCTCGACAGGTTCGAGCTAGCCAAGAAAGAGGCTGCAGCCTTTAAACAACCGATTTTCGCGTTTTTCACCGGCAGCGACTGGTGCGGGTGGTGCGTGAAGCTGCGCAGCGAGGTACTCGACACGAAAGAGTTCGAGAAATTCGCTGCGGACAATCTCATCCTGTTCGAGGCGGATTTCCCGCGGGCGAAGAAAATATCCGATAAGGTCAAAAAGCAGAACGGCGAGCTGGCATCCAAGTACGGTGTGCGCGGCTACCCCACGGTGTTTCTGCTTGATGCCGAAGGCAAACAGCTTGGCCAGACCGGATACAAGGCGGGCGGCGCCGAGGCCTATATCAAGCACCTCAAAGAGTTGCTTAAAGCGGCAGGCATCGAGACGGTGGAGAAACCCGAAGCAACCAAACCGCTTTCGGCGTACGAGAAGATGAAGGCTGAGAAGGCCGCCAAAGCGGCTCAGGAAGCCGAGAAAAAATAAGTGGGGAGCGTAAGCGTTTATGGAGTTTTCATACCCGCTCGGCAGGACTTTGCTGGGCGAGACTCAGGCGGTACGGCAGGCGATTGAACGGTTTCACGCCCAGCCCGTGGATCAGGTGATGCTATGCGAGGGCGACGCCGGCTTTTCGCCGCATCGCACAACGCTTGGCGGCAAACGCGCGGTGACCGGCCCCGGCACCTTTACCGGCCGTGCCCGGCGCACGTTGACCTTCGGCCCCTCAAACAATACCGGCTGGTGGATCGACCGCACCGATCTTGACGAGCAACTCTTGACGCAGGTCTCGATCCGCAACGTGTGGACCTCCGCGCGTAACATCGTGCTGCGCAGCGGTAATCCGCACAACTATCTGCGCATGGTCGAGCATATCATTGCCCTACGTTTGGGCATGGGCGTGGACGATGCGGTGATCAGCACCAACTCCGGCGATCCGCCTCTCTTTGACCGCAGTAGCGTCGATCTGATCGAGGCGGTCGAACAATGCGAGATCATCGAGCGCGACGAACCCGCGCAGTATGTGACCGTCAAGGAACCTGTCACTTTCGGTGGTAATCGGGGAGATTTCCTGACCTTCCTGCCGCCTGAGAACGGTGAGAAAAAGTTGCGGCTGGATGTGGCGATTGACTTCAATTCGATCATCGGCCAGCAGCGTATCGTCTTTGACGTCACGCCGGACAGTTTCCGTCACGGTGCATTCGCGCGCACCAACGCATCACACGGCCAGATGCTGATGGTTCGTCTGTTCGGGTTTCTGTTTGCCGACACGCGCAACCTTGGTTATACGACCGACAATATCCTGATTCACGGGAAAAAGAAATTCTATGGCGAGCCGCGGTTTGTGCAGGCCGACAGCGGCAAAGCGCTGGAACCGGTATGGCACCGCGCCACGCTTGATTTGCTGGCGGCGATCGCACTGATCGACACCGGACGTTTTGTGGGACGTGTGGTTTCCTACCGTGCTGGCCACACGCTCGATGTCCGGGCTATCGGCCAACTCTATCTGAACAACCTGCTGACGCCGGTCGTGTGAGGCTCGCGCTTCCCGCGTCCTGAAACGGAAGTCCAGAGGGGCTTAATTGTTTTTGGAGTGTGGAGGCGTCAGCGCTGCGGCAGGTATCCAGCCTCGGCGTCCGGCGGCGTCTTCAATACGTACCCAGCAACTGGCGTTTTCCAATGGGGTGACGGGGGTGTCAGGGCTTAGCACAAAAAGGGTGGCTGCGGAGTGCGATGGTGCGAAAAGCACGTCGGTGTGGCGCGAAATCGTCTGTGTGGCGGCGCCGGTCTTTCTGCTGAGGGCATAACCTATGCCACCGCCTGCGGCCAGCAGTATTGCGCCGAGCAGGAAGGCCAGCCGCGTGTGGCGCCCATAGAGCATAAAAAAGATAAAGAATGCGGAAAGCGCTGCGGCGCAGACGGCCAGTAACGGCATGGCGTGTTGCAGGGAAAGGTTGACGTACTCATGTGTAACGGCCTGTTGGAGATTTCCAGTTGCGGCGGCGTGTCGGGTGTGTCGGTATACGTGATCTTAAATGGCCCTGCAACACTTTCCTCATAGCGTCCGGTCGCGGGGTTGAAGAAACAGAACCGCGCCGCTGCAAGCTCGGTAGCGTTTGTGCAGGACGGGATGAAGACCTGCTCGGTCTGTATCCTAAGCGGCTCGCGCAGAACCTCTTTTTGGGGATAGGTTTTGAAAAGGGACGGGGTGGGCGGCACAGGCATGACGGCGTTTCCCAGCCAGCCCTGACCGTTGAGTTCGAGGCGCAACGTGATAATATCTCCGGGATGCGCAGTGGTTTTCGAGAGTCGCCCGCTCAGGTGAAAGGTTCCGACCGCGCCGCTGAAGTGCGCGGGGCGTCCCGCATCCGGCAAGGGGAGGACGCGGAGGGTAAAGGGATCGAGTGCGTGCTGTTTGGGATAGGACTGCCAGTGAGAGAAAAACCCGCTTGTTCGCCGCTCGACAAACATGCACTGCAACGTGGGGTTAAAGGTGTGGGTGATGGGTTTGTGGCAACGTGCGGAGGCGATGAAGTGGAGCAGATTGATGGCTTGATCACCGCGTGTGATCCTGTTGCGCGAGGCGGTTTCCAGACGGCCGACAGTGATCAGATCCGGATTGTTTGGAAAATCGCTGATCCTCAGATCCTCCACCTCACTGCCAAAGGAGACCTCTAGCTCGAAGTGGATTTCAAAGGCCTGATTCTCATAAATCTGTTTGGGAACGGTATAGAGCCGGCCCGAAAAGATTTCTCCGCCCAAAGAGGGGAGGAAAAAAGAAAGCAAACAGTAAACGGTAAGCAGTAAA
>JALHET010000366.1 GCA_022839525.1 Lentisphaerota bacterium | reverse complement strand
CGGTCGCGTGGTTTGGGCGGGTGGACCGCAAGGCTGTGCCGGAGCAGCTCCAGTGCGACTATCTCGAAGCCTATCTGGCGCTCTGCAAAGGCGACACCGCGGCGGCGCGGAAGATCGCGTCGCGGCACATGGAGGAGAGTGTGGACCGTTGGCGCAACCGTTTCGCTCAGGTGATGGGGCAGCTCGACGAACTGGCGGGGGGCGTTGCCGCGGCGGCGGACCGGGAGAAGCGCGACGAGACGCAGGCCGCGTTGGCGGCGACCGAGCCGGTGTTGGAATCCGGCTCGACACGCGCAACCTCAAGGCCTGCACCCTCAACTTCTATCCCATGGACATCGAGCTGCTCTTCTCGCGCAGCCCGTTCCTGCAGGAGGGAGCGGCGCAGTTCTCGTATATCCGTCCGGTGCTGAGCCGCCCGGTCGAGGTTCCGGCCGGCCAGAACGTCGTGACCCTTGAGTTGCCGCCGGAGTTCAAGGCCAAGAACGTGATGGTGGAGGCTCTGGCGGAGGGCGTGCGCAAAACGCAGGCCTACTACGCCAACACGCTCAAGGTGCAGATGGTCGAGAACTATGGCCAGCTTGTGGTGGCGCACGCGGAGACGGGCAAACCCGTGCCTGGCGCGTACGTCAAGGTCTACGCGAAGGACGTGGGCGGCGCGGTCACGTTCTTCAAGGACGGGTACACCGACCTGCGCGGCCGTTTCGATTACGCCTCGCTCAACGCCAACGGGCTTGAAAACACGGCTCGGTTGGCCGTGCTGGTCCTGAGCGACGCGTTCGGTGCCGTGGTGCGCGAAGCCCCGCCGCCGAAGAGGTAGCGGTAGAAAACTTCCATTCCGTTGCTCAGAATAGCTCCTGCTGATGGAAGGGAGCCGGGTTCTGTTCCTGCTTTTTTGGAGCGGGTTTTTCCGGCACGGCAGCGGGGGCGGTCGTGCCGGAGAGAAGCGCGAGGAGTCCGGCCTCATCAAGAACGGTTGTGCCGAGGCTGCGGGCTTTGGTGAGCTTGGCCGCGCCGGCTTCGGCGCCCGCCACGAGGTAGCGCGTGTTTTTAGAGACCGCCTCCTGTACGGTGCCGCCCGCGGCTTTGATCCGGGCGGCGAAATCGTTGCGCGGCTGCGAGAGCGTGCCGGTCAGGACAAAGGTCGCGCCGGCCAGTGGCGCATCGGCGGGGGCGGACGTTTTCGGTTTCGCCTGCGGGTCGATGCCCAGCGCGAGCAGGCGCTGCAGATAAGTCTTGCCGTAGTCGGACGCGAAAAAGGCCAGCACGGCTTTGGCGGCCTCGGTCTTAATGACGCAGGTCACTTGCGGCGGCAAGGCCGTGCCGGGTGTTTTGGCGGCGACGCCGGCGGCGATGAGGGTGTCGCCCAGCACGCCGATCTCGCCGCAGATGCGGTTGAAGCGCGTTTGGCGCTCTTCGCGCTCGGCCTCGTCCTTGGGGCGGTTGAGTGTAGAGCGCGGGTTGATGGCGGCGGCTTGGCCGTAGAGGTCGCTGAGCCTCAGCACGGCGGTGAGGATCGGCGAATCCGGAAGTTCTGACAGGCGCGAATGGGCTGCGGCGATCTGTTCGGCCACGGTGACACCGACGTTCGGGATGCCGGTGGCATAAAGCCAGCGGTCGAGGGTGAGGGACTTTGCGGCCTCGAGAGCCTCCAGCGCGGTCTGCGCGTTCTTCCCGAATTTGCGAGTGCCGGTGGCTTCGTCTCCGATGCGGAAAGACTCGAGCTGCGGAAGGGTGAGCGAGAAGAGGTCGAGGGGGTCGGTGACCCATTCCTGCGCCACGAGGGCTTCGGCGACCTTTCCGCCGATGGCGCGGATGTCGAGCGCGTCGCGCGAGGCGAAGTGTTCGAGGCGCCCGACGCGCTGTGCGGGGCAGGCGGGATTGGTGCAGCGCTGGGCCACCTCGTCGCCGACGCGGGCGACCGCGCCGCCGCATTCGGGGCAGGCGGCGGGCATGGCGAAGACGGTCTCGGTGCCGTCGCGTTTTCCGGTGAGGACACTTTCGATGGCGGGGATGACGTCGCCGGCTTTGACGACCCAGACGCGGTCGCCGATGCGGATGTCCTTGCGCACGATCTCGTCGGCGTTGTGGAGCGTGGCGCGTGCGATCTCGGAGCCCGCGAGCAGGACGGGATCGAGTTCCGCGACGGGGGTGAGCACGCCGGTGCGGCCGACCTGCACGGTGATTTTCCAGATGCGGGTTTCGGCGCGCTCGGGCTCGTACTTGAAGGCGCGGGCCCAGCGGGGGGATTTGGCGGTGGAGCCGAGGCGGTCGTAAAGGTCGCGGCGGTTGACTTTGACGACCGCGCCGTCGATCTCAAAGGGGAAGCTGGGGCGCAGCGCCTCAAGCTCGTCGATGGCGGCGAGCACGGCCGCGATGTCCACGCAGAGGCGCTGCCAGGGGGGTGTCTTGAAGCCCCAGTCGGCAAGCTGTTTGAGCAGGCTACCGTGCGA
>JALHET010000365.1 GCA_022839525.1 Lentisphaerota bacterium | reverse complement strand
AGCATGTCGGCGTGCTGACCAACACGGGGGAAGTTAAAATGGATTTGCCGGCGGCTCTGTTCCCGGCAGAGGCGGTCTATGTGCGTTTGCGCGGCGCCAAGCCGTCCTGCACCCTGCAGATCCATAACTACCGGTTTGGAGGGACGGTGGACGGCGAACCGGTAACGTTCGCCGGTTCGACGCGCTATGTGGAGACGGAAGCGCATGCGCCGAAAATCCGGGTACAGGTGCTTGGGCTTGGTGCAGGTGTCCCCGGGGGCGAGAACCGTGTTGGGCTGCGCGTGCAGAACGCGACAGGCGCTCCGTTGGCTACGGAGGCCCGCGTCATTTTCTCGCGGCCAGATGCCGTGCCCCTGACCAATGCCGTGGCGGTGAATCTTCCTGAGGTGGACGCGTATGACCTCCAAATACCTTACGAGGTGCCCGGCGTCGGCATGTGGCACATGACGGTTGGGTTGGGAGACGCCTTTATGGCGCACAGCGCGATCCGTGTGCCGGAGTTTTATGATGACACGTACGGGGAAATTCTTCCGGTGAATCATCCCGCGCTGAATCTGTGGCGTGCCTCATCGGGTTGGAAGATCCCGCGGCATCGCACGCTGCCACGGACAGTCGCGAAGTCGCTCGTTCTCCGTGTGGCGAAGAAGGAGTGGGAGGCTGTGCAGTTGGTCGTGACGCCGAACGTGGCGCTCACGAACGTGACGGTTTCGGTTTCGGACCTGACCTACATGCGAAACAAGATCCCGGCGGGCAACGTTCAGGTTTTGAGGGTCGGGTATGTGCCGGTCACGGTGAAGACGGATCACACAGGGGTGCTGGCGGAGTGGCCTGACCCGCTGCTGCCGCAGGGGGTCCCGGTGACGGTCGGGCCGGGGATGAACCAGCCGTTCTGGATCCGCGTGAAGGCTCCAGAAGATATTCCCGCCGGCATTTACCGCGGCACGGTGACCGTGCAGGCCGAGGGTGTGAAGGTCGCGACCGTCCTGAACGTGGAGGTGTACGGCTTCGCGTTGCCGGACACCCTGACCTGCGAGACCGCGTTCGGGTTTAGTCCCTCGACGGTGTGGCGCTATCACAAGGTCGATGACCCTGCTCAGCGGCGCGAGGTGTTGGACAAATACTTCCGCAGTTTGGGCGAGCACCGTATTTCGCCTTACAATCCCGCTCCGATGGATGGGTGGACGGTGGACTGGAAGGGGTTGGACGCAAAGACCGGTAAACTGGATGCCGGGAAAACGATCACGGATGTGGAACCGGTTTTCAAGTGGGGGGCGTGGGACGCGGCGATGAAACGCGCGTTTGACACCTATCATTTCAATTCTTTCGTGATGCGTGTCGAGGGGTTGGGCGGCGGCACGTTTCACGAGCGCTACGAACCCCGGTTTCTGGGCTATCCAGGGGGTTCGCCCGAATACGATATCTTGATGGGCAAGTACCTGAAAGGCATTGAGGATCATCTGGCTGTAAAGAGCATTCCCGCGCTGTTCCTGGTTGACCCTCAGGGCAAGGCGATACTGAAAGAGGTTGGCTTTCTGGGATTCGTCGCGCTCTGGAACCGGATCAAGGAAGTCACGGACATCGGCGCAGACGATGGCATCGTCTTTCCGAAGATTAAGCCAGGCGCGTATCAGGCAGAAGCAACCAGGATTGACTGGGGCGATCTTTCGACTAGCCTGCCCGATTTCCCCTTCATGGACTATGTGATCTACGAGTTTGCCGCGAAATGCCCGGCGGCATTGGAAAAAGAACCGAACTACGTAAACAAGCCGCTCTACAGCGTGGCTGAAGTGAACAATCATTCCTATGTCATGGCCGCAGTCGACTCCCAGAAGACTGGCTCTATGGACCTGCTGTATGTGGACCTCAACCGGAACCTGGACCTGACCGATGACAAGCCGTTTGAAGTCCCAATGTATAGCTACTACTCCCAGATCGAGTTCATGGTGGACGAAGATGCGCCGGGTTTGGTGCCGTTTCTCATCACGGCATATTCGTACAACAATGAAAGCGCGTACTACTTGACCACGCTCGTTGGGTATGAAGCCTTCGTCTCCACTGACGGCGAACCGATCAAGGTTCTGGTGGTCGATGCCAACGGCAATGGCCGATTCGACGAAGACGCAGATGCTATCCTGATCGACCTCGATGGTAATGGTCTTTTTGACTGTCTCTCGACAGTAG
>JALHET010000364.1 GCA_022839525.1 Lentisphaerota bacterium | reverse complement strand
ACGACCGCGAAGGGGACGGAGAGGGCGATTGCGCCGAAGAGGCCGGCCCAGCCGGTAAGGCCGAACTGCACCGCCATCGTGGAGCCGAGAAGCCCGGCGATGACGCCGAGCGAAAGGCCGAAGTTGAGTCCGCAGCCGGACTGGATCATCGGTACCATCGCGAGCACGAGCAGTGCGTTCATGCCGAACCGGTTGATGATGTCCGACAGGGACGACGCGATGCTTACCTTGACGAACGGGGCGAGTATGAACAGAACCGCGAGAAACAGTGCGATAATGATTCTGGGCCAGCCGAAGTCGGCGGCCGCTTCCTTGATCCGCTTGTGCATATCAGTGGTGTTCATCAGTTCTCCTTGATCCGGTTTTTGCCGGATTCGCGCAAGCCCGCCATGCTGAGAGCGAATTCCGCCTGCGACGCGGACGGGTCCAGCACGTCAGCCACCGCTCCCTGCGAAACGATTGCGATGCGGTCGCATACCGAGCGGAGTTCTTCGAGTTCGCTCGAAACCATTACGATGGTGACGCCGAGCTCCCGGTTGTATTTTCTGAGCACGTCGAGCACGATCGCCTTTGCTCCGACGTCGATGCCCCGTGTCGGCTCGGAAACGAACAGCAGTTCGGGCTCCAGGCAGAACGCCTTGGCAAGGCATATCTTTTGCTGGTTTCCGCCGGACAGCTCCTTCGCCGCCTGCTTTGAACCGGTGCACTTTATTTCGAGCATGTCGATGTATGTGTTGGCAAGCTCTTTCATCGCCTTTTCGTCGCGCAATCGTACGAGGCCGCCGAGGAAGGATTTGAGAAAGCGGTTCTGTGACTGCATCGCGGTAAAAGCGATGTTCCATTCGAGCGTTTCGTCCAGAAGGAGACCCACGCCGCGGCGGTCTTCCGACACGAAGGCGATGCCTTCGGCAAGCGCCGTCCTGGGGTTTCCGCGGGGCAGCGTCTTTCCCTTGAAGAGCACTTCGCCGCCCGCCGGATACAGGCTCATGATGCCGTTCGGAATGCCGAGCTTGCCCTGGCCTGCCAGTCCGCCGATGCCGAAAATCTCGCCCTGCCGGACGTCGAACGAAACGTTCCTGACCACTTCTCCGGGCATGTCGACCCACAGGTTCTTGACCGACAGTAACGGCTCGCCGAAGACACGGTTGTCCTGACTCTTCTCAGGCGGAGCCATGTCGCGGCCGACCATTGAAACGGCAATTTCTTCGACCGTGGTCTCCCCGACCGGCACGTCGCGTACCGATTTGCCGTCGCGCAGCGTCACGACGCGGTCGCACATCCCGGTTATCTCGTGGAGGCGGTGGGAAATGAAGATTACTCCGATGCCGGTCGCGGCGAGCCGCTTGACCGCATCGAGGAGGATTTCCGCCTCGGATTCGGTCAGTACGGCCGTAGGCTCGTCGAGCACGAGTATCCTGACTTTTTCGCGGTCGATCTCGCGGGCGATTTCCGTAAACTGTTTATGTCCGATGGGCATTTCGGCGATCTTCATCTCGGGATCAATCTCGATGCCGAGGCGGGAAATCGCGGTTTTGGCCCTGGTATGCATGGTTGCGCGGTCGAGCGTCGAAAGTCGCGGACCGAAAATATCCGCGATTATACCGCCTTTGGCGATTTCGCGGTTCAGCATGATGTTTTCCGTCGCAGAAAAGCCGGGTATCAGGGAGAACTCCTGATGGACCATGCCGATACCGGCGTCGAGGGCGTCGAAGGGCCCGGAGAAGCGGACTTCCCTGCCGTCGACCAGAATCTTTCCGCCGTATCCGCCTGTTTCCCGGATGACGGGCATGCCGAACAGAATGCTCATAAGTGTCGTTTTTCCGGCGCCGTTTTCTCCGACCAGGCCGAGTATTTCTCCCGCGCGCAGATCGAATGTCACGTTCTCGAGAACGACGGTTCCGGAAAAGTCTTTGGTAATGCCTTCAAGGCGCAATAGGGGGGTATCGTTTGACATACTATCCTGAGGGCATCCAAAAAAAACCGGTTGATTTTTTTTCGATGCCTTGGAAAATCCTTGCAGGATTTTCCATTACATTATGGTTGCCATCAAAAAAACTGAAGTTTTTTGATGGCACTAATAAAAAGCGGACTCATCCGCCGGAAGCCCGAACAGGCCTGCGGTTTTCGGATCCGTCCGCTGGATTGGAAGGAACGCCGCACGGCATTCCATTGAATCGGCGCGCCC
>JALHET010000040.1 GCA_022839525.1 Lentisphaerota bacterium | reverse complement strand
GGCCGGAGACAGGAGCGAGTACGGGCACTGGGAGATGGACACCGTCGCCGGCGGGACGGGGACATCCCCGGCGTGCCTCCTGGTCATGACGGAGCGCATGACCCGGCGCCAGATCATCCGCAAAATATCCGCCAGAACCCAAGAGGCCGTGGTTCGCGAACTCGACAGGCTCGAACGCTCCCGCCGCGGCTTCCTCAACGGCCTGAAAACCATCACCTGCGACAACGGCTGCGAGTTCCTGGACTTCGCCGCCATCGAAAAGTCCGCCAGACACGCCGGGCGGCGCTGCGGGGTCTTCTACGCCCACCCCTACCGCGCCTCCGGGCGCGGCTCGAACGAGAACGCCAACCGCATCGTCCGCCGCTTCATCCCGAAGGGCGCGGACATCTCAACGTTCACACGGACGCAGATCCAGAGGATCGAGGACTGGATCAACGCGCTCCCACGCAAAATCCTCGACGGACTCTCCGCAGAGGAGAAGGTCACACGCTACTTCGAGGAACACGCCGCATGAAAATCATCGCACCGCTCTTCCGCCTCCACCGTGCATTTAACCTTGCAAGTCACATGTTTTTTTATAAAAAACCGTTTGACTTTTATTCCGATAACGTGTTGAGTATAAGTGATGTGTTGGGCGGATTGTTTTCTGACGGACTGAATGCGTGAATGTACTGTTAAAAATCATTACCCGGACGACTCTGGTCACGGCTTTCCTGTGTGTCATTGTGGCGGGGTTGGTGATCATCCCGCCCAAACTGGCGCAACTGCGCCGCCTGGAACAGCAGCGCAATGAAATGCTGCGCCGGATCGACCACAAGAACAGCGAGATCAAAGTCCTGAAAGACAAGCAACAGCGTTTCAAGGCGGAACCCGAGTTTGTCGAATACATCGCTCGCGAAAACAAACGTGTGCGCCCGGGAGAACTGGTTTTCGTGTTCGACACGGAAGACGCGAAGTAAGGTGCTCCGGTCCGGCTGTTATTCGTACGCCAGCCACGCTGTGGCTGTGCAGGTTTTATCCGCCCTCATGTGTAGCCCGGGCAGCTCCCAAAAGGAATTCGGCCAGGAATGTTGAGGGTGCTAAGATTTTTAATCGGTGCGGCGTTGTTGCCGCTTTGTGTGGCCGTATCCTTGGCCCTGCTTGATACGGTGCGCAGCATTCCGGATACGGGCGTCCTTCTTTCACCCGAGACCCGGGCGCTGCTGGCCGGATACTTCCTGTGGCTTGGCGTGTGGTTCTTCCTGCCCCAGCCCATCCGCGTGTACGTCATTGCCCATGAACTCACGCATGCGTTCTGGGGGCTGCTCTTCGGGGCCCGCGTGAGCAACTTGCGGGTCTCTTCCCGGGGCGGCAGCGTCCGCCTCACCAAGACGAATCTTCTCATCACCCTCGCGCCCTATTTCTTCCCGCTGTACACCATCCTCGTCGTCCTGCTGTACCTGCTGGTCGGACTGTTCGTCCGCCCCATGCCGTTTCCCCTCCTCTGGCTCTTCCTTGTAGGCCTCACATGGAGTTTCCACGTCACGTTCACGCTTCAAAGCCTGATGACAAGCCAGCCTGACATCCAAGAATACGGACTCGTCTTTTCCTACACCATCATCTATCTTTTTAATCTCGCGGGTGTCGGCATCTGGATCGTCTGCACCACAGCGGCGACGTTCGACACGTTTTACGCTTCGCTTCTGCTGCACACGTCCGCGCTTTATATGGCGATCCACGAAACGGTCGTTCTCCAAACAAAGGGTATCTGTAATACCCTGATACCCTCGCTGAAGAAACTGCTTGTCCGTCCGGACGCCTGACCGTTTTCCCTTATTCCAGCACCAGCTCGCCGAAGGCGTCAGGCAGGTGGAAGTTCAGCTCCGGCACCGGCGACCACGCCACCCAGTGCGGATGCGAGGTCTTGTCCCCGCACTTGTAAAAATTGGCGCGCCAGGCCACTCCGTCCTGCGGCAGTTCTCCGACAAACGCCTCGAACAACGCCAGCGGCACCTTCATCCGCATCTGCCATACGGTCGGCTGCGCGATCTCCGGTTCCACCACACGCGGCAGCGACGACCGGATCTCCACCCGGCGACCCCACGCTTCCGGCACCGGCGTGAAACGCTTTAAGCCCGCCTCGGTACGCGTGTGATCCTCGACATAGTAAAGCAAAAGCGTCCCGCCCGCGTTCACCTCGAAATTGAAATACCCCTTGTCCGCCTGCGGTTTCACGAAGAACTCCACGCAACTGTCGCCACACACCGATGCCTGGTAGTCCGTCTGGACCGACCGCACATACCGGTCTTTCACATCGAACCGCACGTACAGGTTTGTGCCGTCGTGAACCACCCGGAACGTTGTCTCCGGGCGGTGGTCGGACGACTCCGGCCGGACGTTTTCAATGCGGCCGACCGCCGCTTTGTCGAACGCCACCTGCTCCAGCGCCGCCGCCGGAACCCGCTTGACCGTATACCGCATCATCGTGTGTGTCTCCCCATATGCCAGCACAGCCCACAGAACGCAGATGGACATGCCGAACCTTTTTATACCTTGACGCATATCTGTCAGTTTACACACCGGCACACGCTGTTGCCAGCCCTTTCCGTTTCACAATGACCCACAGGACGGGAAGGGCCTCTTGTTGAAAGGGACAAGGTAGTATATACTTTTTCCAATCAATTCAGGAACAGAATGAGTGCGCGCAAACTAACAGCAAGAATCACGGGTGTCGGGAAAGCGCTTCCGGAAAAGCGTTTGACGAATACCGATCTGTCGAAAATGGTGGACACCAGCGATGAGTGGATCACAAAGCGGGTTGGCATCCGGGAACGCCGCATCGCGGCGCCTGGAGAATACACCTCGCATCTCGCCATACGCTCTGCGGCGGACGCCTTGAAAATGTCCGGCCTCGCGGCGGATCAGATCGACCTTATTCTTGTGGGGACCTCTACGCCGGACATGGTCTATCCTTCGGTGGCCTGTCTTGTCCAGAAGGAACTCGGGGCGGTTCATGCGGGCGTGCTGGACATCAGTGCCGCCTGCAGCGGCTTTGTCTACGGTGCAAGCCTGGCCTGGGGCATGATCAAGGCCGGCATCATGAAGAACGTGCTGGTCATCGGCGCCGAGGTGAACAGCGCCATATTGAATTGGAAAGACCGCGACACCTGCATCCTGTTCGGAGACGGCGCAGGCGCGGCGGTCTTCAGCGCGCACAGTTCGGATGCCGATGGCGTGCTGGCCATTGAACTCGGAGGGGACGGCAACTGCACCGACCTGCTCAACCTCCCGAACAGCGGATGCCGCGTGTTTCCCGACGAGCCCGGGCGCTACATCAAGATGCAGGGGAACGAGGTGTTCAAACAGGCCGTGCGCAACATGGCGGAGTGCGCCCTAAGTGTGCTCGCCCAGGCGGGGCTGACCTCACGGGACGTTTCGCTTCTGATTGCCCATCAGGCGAATATCCGCATCATCGACGCGGTGGCCAAGCGGCTGGAGCTGCCGAAAGAAAAAGCGTTTGTCAATATTGCGGACTATGGCAACACCTCCGCCGCCACCATTCCGATCGCCCTTTGCGAGGCTTTCGAACAAGGACGAATCAACAAGGGGGACGTGATCGTTATCGATGCGTTTGGCGCAGGGCTGACGTGGGGTGCCATGGCGCTTCGCTGGGCTTGAGAGACTCCTTCGCCCTGTTTTGTTTCTGCCCGTCGTGACAGAAGACGGCTTTTCGTGATATAGTGTCCCTACTTTGACATGAGTAAGAAACCCACACAGTTTGACTTTTGGTTTGCCGTCAACAACACGGAGATCGTTGTGCCGCCGAAACGGCACCTTGAAACGTTCGGCAACACCATCATCAACTATTATCTCGTGAGCGAGTTGATGGATTCCGTCGGCAAAGTGCGCGTGCGCGAAGGCCGCATGCAGGCGCTGCGGCCTCAGATCATCACGCCCTCTTCCTATTCGACCATGATGCTCGAAGGGTTTGGCGAACAGGCGCAACAGTATCTCGAATGGCTGAAAGAGCATGAGGACACGGTGCGTATCCTGCGTTACGGATATACGCTCAAACAGGAGGCTTTCAGCGAGCAAGTCTTGTCGGACAGCGCCGAGACCATTCTGGCGCGCGTCAAAGAAGACGTGGCCGTCAAGAAAGATCCTTTTTCCGCTGTGATTAAGGGCGTGGACGAGCCGTGGGATGTTTGTCTGGTGCGTCTCTTTTGGGCCGTGATCCAGAATTCCGCGCACGCCAATATCCGCGAGCTGCATGAGCGCCGCATGTTCGAGATGCAGGACGGTGTCCCGGCCGGCCTGCGCGAGGAGATAGAAAAAGGTTTTCAGGCTGCGGCCAAGGACGCGGGCCTGATCAAACCGCTCGGCAAACTGCTTCAAGACAATGGGCTGTTTGAACAGTATCAGGATCGGTTTTTCAACCTGATTCGGGGACGGGAATAGGGGCGGATCACCAGTCGCCCGTGTGGCATGGGTAGGGCTAGCCGTGCCCGGGAATAAGAGTTGGGAAGAGTATGACCATCACTGAAAAAATCCTTGCCCGCGAGTCGGGCGTGAAAACCGTCTCCCCCGGAGACAACATCTGGGTCAACGCCGGCATATTGCTGACGCACGATGTCTGCGGGCCGGGGACGATCGGCATTTTCCACCGCGAGTTCGGCAAAGACGCCAGAGTCTTCGACCGCGAGAAGATCGTGATTCTGCCGGATCACTACATCTTCACGGCGGACGAAAAAGCCCACCGCAACGTGGACACGCTGCGCGCGTTCGTCAAGGAGCAGGGGCTGCCCTACTTTTATGACCCCGGCACCGCAAACTACTGCGGGGTTTGCCATGTGGCGATGCCGGAACTGGGTCATGTGCGTCCGGGCGAGACCCTTTTCGGCACAGACTCGCACACCTGCACGCACGGGGCGCTGGGAGCCTTCTCGACCGGCATCGGCAACACCGATGCGGGCTTTATCATGGGCGCCGGCAAGTTGCTGGTCAAGGTGCCGCCGACCATCCGTTTCGTGATGGACGGCGCGTTGCCCCCCTATCTCTCCGCCAAGGACCTGATCCTTCACATCATTGGCGACATCGGCGTGGACGGCGCGACCTACTGCGCCATGGAGTTCACAGGTTCCGCCATCGAAGCTTTGGGCGTTGAAGAGCGCTGCACGATCTGCAACATGGCGGTCGAGGCCGGCGCCAAGAACGGCATCATCGCGCCTGACCGGAAGGCCATCGATTACGTCAAGACCCGCACGAAGAAGCCGTTTGAGCCTTTGTTCAGCGATCCGGACGCCAAGGTTCAGGCCGAGCGCCGCTACGACGTCTCCCGGCTTGAGCCGGTCGTGGCCAAGCCGCATCTGCCCGACAACAAGGCACTGGCGCGCGCCTGCCGCGACGTGAAGGTCGACCAGGTCTACATCGGTTCCTGCACTGGGGGCAAGCTGGAGGATTTCATCATGGCGGCCAAAGTCATGAAGGGTAAGCGGGTCGCCATACGCACACTGCTCGTGCCTGCCACGCGGCAGGTGGAGAAGGGGCTTGACGAAACCAAGATCGGTGGCCAGAGCCTGCGCCGGATCTTCGAGTCGGCGGGAGTGGAGCCCATCGCACCGCCTTCCTGCGCGGCCTGTTTGGGCGGCCCAGTCGACACCTTCGGCCGGACAAAGGGCAACGAGGTGGTGGTCAGCACCACCAACCGCAACTTTATCGGCCGCATGGGCTCCAAAGATTCGCAGATCTATCTCGCTTCACCTTACACGGCGGCGGCCTCAGCCCTCACCGGACACATCACGGATCCGCGCGACATCTAAAAACGGGGAGGTGAGCATGAGAAATTCGGATGGTCATCCATCACCAGCGAAAACCTTCTCAACCATACTCTCGCCAGAGACGCATTGGGGGGGCTGATGGTTTCGAAATTTCGAGATGATGAGATGATGCCCTTGAATCTGGTGGCGGATATCCTTTCCGTTTCCAAGCAAACCGTTCAGAAATGGGAACGCGCGGGAACACTAACCCCTTGTGTGAGAAAAGGGGGCAAAAAACCCTTTTATCGATGGGGGGATCTGGCACGCTTTCCCGCCGTTCATCAAATGATGCGGTCCGATTGGGAGTCAGAAGTGAAGACACGCCCAACCCGTCCGTATCGTTCGGTTGAAGTGTTCGCAGGAGCGGGCGGGCTTGCGCTGGGGTTGGAGCGGGCGGGGTTTGAGTCTGTCGTTTTGAACGAGTTTGACCCTGACGCCTGCGAAACACTACGGAAAAACCGTCCCGGCTGGAAGGTGCTTGAAGGGGATGTGTCAAAAATAGATTTTACCCCCTACAAGGGGATCGATTTGGTTTCGGGCGGATTCCCTTGTCAGGCCTTCTCGTATGCCGGCCGGCGGGCGGGATTCGAAGATGCCCGCGGCACGCTCTTTTTTGAATTCGCCCGTGTGATTCGCGAGACACAGCCCACCGTTTTTCTGGGCGAAAACGTCCGCGGTCTCTTGACGCACGACGGCGGCCGCACCTTGGCAACCATTCGGGCGGTCATTGCCGAGTTGGGATATACGCTGATTGAGCCGCGCATTCTTAAGGCCTTCTTTTACCGGGTGCCGCAAAAACGGGAACGCCTTGCTTTGGTCGGTATCCGTAATGATCTTGCCCCCTATGCAAAGTTTTCTTGGCCTTCACCCGCACAGCGGGTTTATACGCTACGGGATGCCTTGAAAAAGGGATTGCTCTTTGACCGTGATGTGCCGGCTTCACCGGGTGTTCGGTACACCGAGCGCAGGGCTAAAATCATCGATCACGTCCCGCCTGGCGGATACTGGCGAGACTTGCCGGATAAATTGCAACGCGAGTTCATGAAAGGCAGCTATCATCTGGAAGGCGGAAAAACCGGACTGGCACGCCGGCTTTCATGGGATGAGCCGAGCCTGACCTTGACCTGTGCGCCCGCCCAAAACCAGACGGGCCGTTGCCATCCGTCCGAAACGCGTCCGCTCACGGTCCGTGAATATGCGCGGATTCAGACCTTCCCTGACAGTTGGGAGTTTTGCGGCGCACTCATGAGTCAGTACAAGCAGATCGGCAATGCGGTTCCGGTTCATTTGGCAGAGGCACTTGGGCGGAGCCTGGTGATGCTGCTCAACTCGATTGAAGGTGTTCGTTCGGCAATGGAGGTCAGGAAAATCCCGGAAATGTACTCCCCTCAAAACACTCTTAAAAAGGAAAAGAAAGCGAGAAAAGCGCGATGTCTAAAGAAACCCTGATCCGCGGACCGGTCTATGTGCTTGAGGACAACATCGACACCGACCTGCTCATACCGGCTTGTTATCTGAACCTCGTGCCCACAATTCCGGAGGAGTACCGCAAACTGGGTTCGTACGCGCTGGCGGGCTTGCCCGACACGTTTCCGAAGTTCGCGTCGAACCCGGACGGCACGACGCCTTTTCCGATCGTGATCGGCGGGCGGAACTTCGGGTGCGGCTCGTCGCGGGAGCACGCGCCGATCGCGCTGGGCGCGGCCGGTGTCAAGGCGGTGGTGGCCGAGAGCTACGCGCGCATCTTCTTCCGCAACTCCGTGGCCACCGGCGAGATTTTCCCGCTCGAATCAGAAAAGCGTTTGTGCGGCGAGTTCAAGACCGGCGACGAGGCCGAGGTCGACATTGAAAAAAACACCATCACCCGCCTGTCGGACGGCAAGGTCTTCGCCCTCAAACCAGTCGGCGCGGTTGCGCCGGTCATTGCCGCGGGCGGCATGTTCGCCTACGCCCGCGAGATAGGAATGATTAAGAAATGAGCACACGAAGTTCACGCGTCATCGCTGTCGCCAACCAAAAAGGCGGCGTCGGGAAAACCACCACCGTGGTCAATCTCGCCGCAGCCTTGTCGGAGCTGAAAAAGACCGTGCTGGTCATTGACCTCGATCCTCAGGCCAACGCCACCAGCGGACTCGGCCTGCCGCGCCAGCAAGGCGTCAGCCTCTATCCCGTGTTGACCGGAACCGCCGATGTGGCGGACATCATCCAAGCCACGCCGTACGAGGGCATCAACATTATTCCAGCCGAGCTGGATCTCGCGGGCGCGGAGATCGAGATCGCGCGGCAGGAGAACCACCTTGCCGTTGTGCGGAACGTGCTCGACCGCGTGCTCACCGCCGGGGTGTTCGACTATGTGCTCATGGATTGTCCGCCGTCGCTCGGTATCCTCATGACGTCCTCGCTCGCGGCGGCCGACGGCATCATCGTCACGATGCAGTGCGAGTATTATGCGATGGAAGGGCTTAGCGTGATCATCTCCCTGATCGAGCAGTTGCGCGGCAACGGGGTCAACCCCGGCTTGCAGTTGGAGGGCATCCTGATGACCATGTTCGACGGGCGCACGCGTCTGGCGGCGGACGTGGTGTCGGAGGTCCGTTCCCATTTCGGCGAGAAGGTATACGACACGGTCATCCCGCGTAACGTGCGCATCAGCGAGGCGCCCAGTTTCGGTCAGCCCGTTGTTTTCTATGATCCCGCGAGTAAAGGCGCGGAAGCCTACCGCGCCTTTGCCGCCGAGTTTGCGCGCCGCACCGCTCCGGCTGTTCATGTTTAACCCATGGAATGAATGTGAGCCCCCCATGCCGTTCCGTTTCAAGCGTTCCGAATTCCGTCTGCCCGCCGCGCAACTGAACCACATGGAGCTCTCGTTGTCGTTCTACGAGACGCATGTGGATGGCACCGCAATCCTGATACTGACCGCCCGGGAACCGCTCAAGACGCTTGAGCTCGATGCCCGCGATCTGGAAATTTTTGAGGTGGCGTTCTCTCTGGCGCGGACGCCTCTCCGAGGCGTCCGCGAGTCAGGGCAAGACGCGGCCGGCGACGGGGAAGCCTCCCCGCCTGCAAGCTTTCAGGCCTGTGCCTTTTCCTTGGACGTTGCCCGCCACAAGCTCGTGATCCCTCTGCCGCACCCGCTGGAGGCAGGCGAGACGCTTCGGATCTTCACCCGTTGCCGTTGCGTGCCGTCGGACTCGCTGCTTGAAGGGATCTACCGCGATGTCACGCCGCCCGGTGCGCCGCAGCAATACATTTCGCAGTGCCAGCAGTGGGGTTTCCAGCGCATCCTGCCCGTAATCGACGACTGCACCGCCAAGTGCACGTTCCGCACCACGCTGGAGGGCGACGTGCGCTACACGCACCTGATTTCCAACGGCGATATCGACCGCGCGACCAACCCAGACGGGCGGCCTGTCCTTAAGCCGGGCAACCCCCTGCGGCAGGTCATCACCTTTGTCAACAACGTGCCCATGGCGCCCTACCTCTTTTTTGTCTGCGCGGGCAAGTGGGATGTGCTGGCCGATGAAGTGCGTTATCCCGACGGCCGCCCCATCGCGCTGGAATACCTTGTCCCGCCCGGCAAGACGGAGGGCGCGCGCGTGCCCATGGAGATTCTCAAGCGCAGCATCCTGTGGCAGCACGCTCGGCTCGGCTATGTCTACCCGTTCGACACCTACCGCACGATCTGCATGGAGAAATCCAACTACGGCGGCATGGAGAATGTCGGCAACACGACCATCATCACCGAGGCCGCGCTGGTCGACGCGACTACTTCCGATGCGCGCCTGATCTATGCCTACGGTGTGATCGTCCATGAGTACGAGCACAACCACTGCGGTAGCGGTGTCACCATGGAGTCGCCGTTTGACATGTGGCTCAACGAGGCTTACACGGTGGACATCGAGCGGCAGTTTATGGCTTCGGTCTTCAACCCCGCTTTCCTGAGGTTGCGCGAGGTGGATGCCATGCGCGCGCCGGGCAACGGCCCGCTGGCGGTTGAGGACACCGGCAAATTCGGGCAGATTGTGCGCGAAGGGTTCAACGATCCCGACGAGTTGGTTGATGGCGTGACCTATGTGAAAGCGCCGGAAGTGCTCAACATGCTGCGCCAGCTTTTGGGAGCCGACGTGTATGAGGCGGGCGCCCGTCTCTATTTTACGCGCTATGACGGCGGCAATGCCAACACCGCCCAGTTTCTCGCCTGCTTTGAAGAGGTGTCCGGGCAATCCCTGGCGGATTTCAGCCGCGAGTGGCTCTTCACAACCGGGTATCCGCAAGTGACGGTGCGCTATGCGTATGACGCGGCGAAACGCGAGTTGGGTTTGAGTCTGCGTCAGACGCGCTCCGGCTCCGGCGGTGTCTTCACGTTGCCCTTTTCCTTTGCCGCAGTGGACAAAACGGGGCAGGACATCCCCGGAACCGCCCGGACGATCCGTTTCGAAAGCCCCGAGGCGGAAATCACCCTCGCCGGTATCGGGGAACCCGCCTTTCTCTCGATCAACCGGGACGCCGGCTTTTATGGCACCTGCACCGACCTCTCCGCCACGCCGGAGCAACTCGCGCATCAGGTGCGGCTCGACAGCAACACGTTCAACCGCGTGGAGGCTATGCGCCGTCTGACCGATCTCGAGCGGCGTCGGCTGATGGGCAATCCGGTTGCTTCCGTTTCAAAAAACTGGCTGGAGCTGTACCGGCACCTGGTTCGTGACACCTCACTCCCCGACGGCATCAGGGGCTATTTGCTGAAGATCGACGAACAGCCCCTCGACCGCGCACTGCTGCCGAACGTGCGCGAGAACTTCGCGCTCCGGCAACGTCTGTTGCGCGCAACGGTCCGGGGGTGCGGCGAGACCGAGATTTTCCGGGCGCTTCACGCGCTTGCAAACAAAACGGTCACCCTTGACCGGGCAGTCCTCATCGAGCGGCGGTTTCTCAGAAACGCTTTTCTACAGCTACTGGCCGTGTCCGATACCGTGGGCGCGCCACTGAAGTTGGAAGAGTATCTCAAAGACGCCGTCAACATCACGGATCGGCTCAACGCGCTCACCGCGATTTGGCAAAGCAAGCATACCGAACGGCGCGCGCTTCTAGAGCGGGAGGGCGAGGTTTTGCGGCAGACGCTGGGAGGGTACCTCGGCTATCTGCAAGTGGTTGGCCAGTCTCCGCGCGAGGAGGTTTTTGACGCCGTTGCGGAAGAAGAGCGGCGTCCCTCCTTTTCGCTCAGCCATCCTGGACTTATCCGTGCGCTGTATGTGCCGCTGTCGCTGAACAACGCGCAAATCTGGACGCCGCGCGGCCTGGGCTGGCTGGCCGGAACCGTGGTCAAACTCGCGCCGGTGAGCGAACACACCGCGCTGCGTCTGATCGCGCCGTGTCAAGCCTATCGGACTTTTGCGCCCGATTTGCGTGGTGCGGTCGAAGGCGCGTTGCGCAGCATGCTTACGGCTCTCAAAGGTGCGCGCTGTCCCTCTGTGGCCGGTCGCATCGAGGCGTGCCTGAACGGATAAGAAGGCCGGTCGCTTTTATTTTTTTTATTTTCCCTCTTTTTGGGGTTGACACGCGCCCGGGGATTCTGCTAAGTTCCCCACCCGCGCCGCAGACGGGGGCCTCCCCCGCGCGGCCCGATCTTTGA
>JALHET010000363.1 GCA_022839525.1 Lentisphaerota bacterium | reverse complement strand
GGACGGTGTAGTGACTGCGGGAGCCCTTGCTCAAGGAAACAGTTCCGGAGCGCTTGAACTGCAGGTAATAAATGTTTCCGGCGGTTCCTGGAGCAATTACTGGTCCTTCGCGAACTGGACCAAGGTCGGCTGCTCCGCTCCGGACGGCAAGCAGATAACCATTCCATGCGCGGCGAACCGGAACGTCACGCTCGTCATCGATGTGTCGACGACGACGCTGACCGCGGTCGTGCAATAACTGTCCGGCGGCCGAAATTGGCTTGCCTCTTTAGCGGATATTGCGTATCTTACAGTAGTTGTCCTGCGCAGCTGCGCTTCGCAGGACAAACAACTTTCTTGAGGTTATGCCCTTGTTTACCGCAGCCCGGCTAATGGTAGCCCTGACTGTCTTTTTCGCGCGCGTGCTCGACGTCTCTTTAGGCACGCTCCGCCACGCAATGATCATCCGCGGAAAAAAAGCCATCGCCATGCTTGTCGCTTTCGCCGAGTCGCTCATTTGGGTGTACGCTGTATCGCGCGTGCTTTCCGATTTGAGCGACCCTCTGACCGCTCTCTCCTTCGCGGGAGGCTTTGCTGCCGGCACCTTCACCGGCATGTCCATCGAAAATCTTCTTAAAATAGGCGATCAAGCTGTTCGCGTGTTCACTGCGAAGGGCGAAGAGCTTGCGCACCTCGTCCGCGAGGCTGGCTTCCGCGTTACCTCGTTCGACGGCTCGGGCCGCGACGGCCCCGTTACGCTTTTGTACGTCCAGGCAAAACGCCGGGAGGTCCGCAAAATCCTTGCGCTGGCCCGGTCGGCCGACCCCTCGTGTTACCTGGTGGTCGACGACATACGGGTTGCCTCCCGCGGAACCTCGGCCGGAGTGCGTCCTTCAGGCAAAGTCTGAAAGACATTCCTTCGAGAGCCTTCCGCTCCATCACTTCGTACGGAAACCATGCATGAAATTGAGCCTATCCGCGCATCTCGGCGCCTCTTGTCCCGACGCGGCTATTGCCTCGTCTCTTTTTCAGTCCCGTTTTTGGGCGCGCTTCCAGAAGTCCAGGGGTGTCGAGGCCCGCCTGTTCTCCCTGGCTCTCGGCGACGAATTCGCCGTCCGCGAGCCGCAGCTCTTGTCGGTGCTTGTCCGCACCGGAGCCGCCGGCATTCGGTACGCGTATGTGCCGCGCGGTCCGGGGATCGACCCGGGCGAGGCCGGCCGGGGCGCCTTCCTTGAACAACTGTCAGTCGAACTTGCACCTCATCTCGGCGACGGAGTCGTCTGCATTCGCTTCGACACCGCCTTCGAGTCCCCGTATACGGACGACGAATACTGGACTTCGAGCGGCCAGTGGAAGGGCGCTCCGCGCGCCGAGCTGCGGGAGCTGCGGATGAACTTCGGAACCGGGCAGCGCGCTCTGCGCAAGTCGCCGACGGATCATTTGAGTCCCGACACTGTCATTCTGGACCTTCGGGGAACAGAAGACGAAATTCTCGCGCGCATGCGGCAGACAACCCGGAACTCGGTGCGCAAGGCCGTAAAAAGCGGCGCGGAATTCCGCGTCGGCGGCGCCGAAAGCCTCGAAGACTGGCATCGGCTCTACCGCGAAACCGCCGAAAGAAAGGGTTTTTACTTTGAAGAACTTCCGTATTTCGAAACGCTGCTCTCGACCGCTTCCGGCGCCGAAACCCATGGACCCGCCGATATCTCGGCCGGCTCTTCGGCTGAACCCCGTTTTGCGGTTATCACGGCCTGCAAGGACGGCCGGCTCCTCGCAGGCTGCGTCGTCGCCGCATTCGGCGCTCAGGGCTACTACCTGTACGCCGGCTCCTCGACGGAAATGCGCGAGTGCATGCCGAACTACGGCATACAGCTCGAAGCGATCAGGTGGCTGAAAGGGCAGGGCTGCCTGTCGTACGACTTGATGGGCGTCCCTCCGAACGGCGATCCGAACCATTCGATGTACGGGCTCTATACCTTCAAGACCGGCCTCGGCGGCAGGATAGCGCATTATGCAGGCTGCTGGGACTGGCCTCTCGACGCTGATGCGTACGCGGCCTTCCGCAATGCCGAGAACATATGCCTTTCCTAGCCGGAAAAAAACATTCTTCCGCACAGGTTCTTGTTGCACTCTGTTGACATCGCGAAACCGAACAATTATCTTGAAACCGTGGGGGGAATTCCTGTGAAAACATACCTCGAAACGGACGTTGCTCGCGCGTTCCG
>JALHET010000362.1 GCA_022839525.1 Lentisphaerota bacterium | reverse complement strand
ACACACAGGTCTTGGGTCTTGTCGTGTTTACTCATACCGGCCCACCCCAGCGCAACTGCAAGAATGATGAACAGGAGCACGGTCCCATACCGATGCGGATCGCGCGGGGGCGGCGGCAGACCGATCCACGGGCAAACTTCCATGACGCCGCCCACACGGCCGCCCGCCGCGGCGCGCAGCGCGTCCTCTTCGATGTCCCGCAGCTCCAGATAGTCCACATCCGCGCATGCCCCCAGATACGGTGCCATGCGCTCGCGCAAATGCTCACCCGCGCCGCACAGGATCACGGTCATGGGAACGGCATCATGCAGACTCAGCCTTTCCCGCGCACGGCCGGCCCGCTCCTTCGCGGTCGGGTCCGTTGCCGCGTCCAGCCCCAGCGGCAGAGCCGCCGTCAAAAACGGCTGCGGGTCATTCGCAGGAACGGCGTAGAAACTCGTGCGTTCGCGCACCAGCAGCAGGCGCCGGTTCGGCGTGCGGCGGGCATGTTCGGCAAGGACGGCCAGCTCCAGCGATCCCGCGCCTTCGAAGCGCACGCCCTCAGCTTCGGCGTCCGAGGCAAACCGCTCCATCTGATCGATCTCAAAACTGGCCGCCAGCAGCGCCGTACGCTCGCCCCCCATCTCGTAGAGGTCGGCCCGCGCCGCCGCCAAGCGGTGCCCCTCCGCCTCCAGCCCCGCCTCGCCCTGCGCCTCGTAAGCCAGAGCTGTATGCAGCTCCTCGTCCGTCGCGTCTTCGGGGAGAGCCGAGGCGAGTTCGCGTGCGTCCAGAGCGTGTACATCTCCGGCGAGCAACACCCGCATGCGTTTCGCCCCAGACTGCGCGATGAAATCGATGAGCGCCTTCGGCACCTGACGCCCGCCGCGCGCCGCTTCTTCCGCGCGTCCGTCGCAGGTCCACTCCCCGCGCACCTGCCGCATGGCATACGCCCGCCACGCCAGCCCGTCGTAGACGGCGACAATCAGCGACCTGCCGTTTCCAAAAAGTTTCATCTAGGGTTCCCTCAAATACAATGTGATGATGTTCTGGCCGGGGTTCAGCATCACCGGCTCAGGCTCCCGGCCGCTCGTCTGCAGCGATGCGGCCTCGGGTGGATTCCCGAGGTATCCGTAGGCAAAGACCCGGCACCGCGTGGGCGTCAGGCCGGTGAACGTCACCGCCCCGGCCACATCGGTCGCAACAGCCGGCAGCAGCGTACGCCGTATCGCGGCGGCATCGGCGCCGACCTCCGGCGCAAACAGCGCGACGTGCAATTTGTGCAAGCGGTAGGGCGGCGTGTTCGTCCACACCGCGGCAGCCCCCACGGGTTCCACGGGACGCCAGGCGACGTCCTGCGCATTGGTGCTGTTCCGCGCCTTGATCAGGACGGTCAGTTCGGTGTCCGGCAGCAATGCGTCGAGATCGAGCACCTGATCTTCCTCATCCCATAACGTCCCGCCGACGGCATTGTCCGAGCCAAGGCTGACCACGTTCGTAATCACATCGCCGATCGCGCCGCCCGAGACCTGCCAGACATTCCCGAAGCCGTCGTAGCTCTCGGCCGTGGCGGGGTCGTTCATCATCAGGTAGGGTCCGTTCCAGCCGCACACGAGTTCGACCGTCCCCGGTAAATGACCGCTGAACCGGGTCCACTCCGGCCACTGCCAGCCCCCGGACGCCAGATTGCTCGTCACCGTGCCGTAGCCGATGCCGCCCGCGTCGCGCCACAACTCCTCCAGCCGCACGCCGTCCGTGTCGTCATGCACCATCGGCAACCGTCCCATGTCGCGCACGAAACGCCCGGGCTCGACGCCGTTGCCGACCACCGCCTCGCGGATCAGCCGCATGCGCAGGGCGGTCTCGTCGTAGCGTCCGCGGTTGCCGAGGTCGCCGGCACCGGTCAGCACCATGGCCGCGAGCCCGGCCAGCAACGCCAGCACGACCACCAGCTCAATGAGCGTCATGCCGGATCTGGCACCGGTTCTATGGAGAGACAAACTCACGGGGCCTCCAAGGGTTGGGCAACATCGTCATCGGAACCGAACACCGCGTCAGCGCCGACGTAAACCAGATAAAGGGTATTGGTGCGCATCTGCACGCGGTAAAAACGCTCTTCCGCATCGGCGACATCCGCGGCATGGCGCGGATCGTGAATGACCGGGATTTCGGCAGTCGGCCCCGTACCTGTCAAGGGCTGCCCTTCCTCGTCGAGATAGACGCGGCGGG